>SKJJ01000141.1 GCA_007115975.1 Chitinispirillum sp. | reverse complement strand
TAAAATCCCCGGTAGGGGACTTGAAGAACTTGCCCATGCATTTAATTTTTATCAACTTTTGGCCACACGTGAGTGTTTGTATCCGGAAGTCCCCCTCCGATAATGCCATCTGGCAAGAAAATGTCAGGCTAACATTATCAGTATTCCCTCCAAAAGGCACTTTTAAACCGATTTGCCATTTGGCTGGAATATAGGGGGATTTAGGGCATAGGTGTTAAGTTAAGGAACGATCTATAATATATTTAACACTATAGTATGCTCCGCTCACCCTGAGCTCCTAGTCGAAGGGTTCCTGTCCCCTTTTTAATGTAGTACAGGAACCCTTCGACTCCGGCGGATCCCGACGTAAAGTCGGGACTCAGGGTGAGCGGAGCATGAAACAAGCCTTAACTTAACACCTATGGGATTTAGGGGGCTCCGATGAGACGGCTCTGATCCACTCACATCAAAAATCAAAATCAGACATCCGTGGCGGCGGGACCGCTTTGCGGGTGGGGAACCGGTACTCTTGTCCGTCCAAGGTAACTATTACCGTCCTGTCATCAATTGAGAAGTTGAACGCTCTTTGGTAGCGGGTGGTGTAAACAGCGAGCAGGCACAGTGCTCTCTCCAGCCCATCTCCACGCCCAAAATTCCAGACTTCATCGGGTTGGGCTAAACGGGTATCGCCCGGGTAGATCGATTCGTTTGGAAAGGAGATAAGAGTAGAGTAGATGTTGTTAAGATCTTTGGATTCTGTCGCGTGCAGGCACACAGGATTTCTCTGAAGAGCCGCTTTCAGGAATGGCTTCCATGGAGTGGTGGATAGATCTCTGAAAGCCGAAAATGCCAGGTCCGCTATAAGACTCTCGTTACGGATACTCTGCAGATAGGCCTGCGCTTCTTCTGCGCCGCCTACTCCATCCATCTCTATGGTCTTCTCCTCTTTAAAATATTTCTTGTCTGAGGGCAGTCGGGGGGTGATTTTACAGAATTCAATCAGGTCATGGACAACCGTCTGAACATTAAAACAGTTATGGTGAAGGAGGTTAAGCAATTTATCGATTGTTTCAGCATCATCAACAAGAACCCGGTTTTCTATAAAGAAACGCTCCAACTCCTCGAGAAGAATTCTGTTGGGGTTAGCCTCGGTATAATAGTCATCTTCCTCTATTTCCTGGAGCAGGTGGCTCTGGGTTGAGCTGCCCACACGGAATTTACTCGAGTGTTCATAGCTGTAGACTTTTTCTGCATCGATATACCGTGGTTTTCCGCAACAATCATGGGTCAGTTGAAAACAGGACTGAAGCTTTGAGTTGTAGCGAAGAAAGTTGGCGATAACCTCATAATTAATCTCTGTTTTAAGATAGTTGCGCAGCTTACTTTTGAATGTGCTGTAAGCCTGGGGGTTGATAGTGGCTCTATCGTAGGTGGTATGGATATAACCACTGTTGTGTGCCACCAGTGTGATCTGTTCATTTTGCAGCGCTCTGCGGGCTTTGGCAGAAAGCTCTGTTCCGTTATACCACATTGTCTTGGTTACGATGCGGCGGTTATTGGTCAGAATACCATCATTGACATCAAGGTAGTTTTGCGAGTGAAGAGGAGTGGTCATCAGATAGATATCCCCCAAAGGGATTTTTGCCACGACAAATGATGCAGCTGCATAAAGGGCTGCAAGGGAGACACACTCTCCGGCCCCTGCAGGGTAATTGTCCTTGAACCTGAATGCCTCCATCGCCTCAAGAGTCTCTGTTTTCCAGTAGGGGATGATATCGGAGGTGTATTTGTCAAGTCCGAAGTGGCGTCGTATGTCGATGTCGAAATAGTATTTATCCCCTTCATAGCCAAAAAGAGCATTGCTTTCGGAGAGCACGGAACGGTCTATAAACGTTTCGAATCGTGACAGCTCGCTCTCTTTGGTGGTAAGCCCCCAGGTTTCAAGGTCAAGATTAAAGGAAAAGTGATCCATAATGAACTGTTTCAGTCGCTGGATTCTTCGCTGGGGGTTCATTTTGTCGATTTTTTTAAACCATGGGTCCTCTCTCCACAACCAGAGCCGTGGTGACATTATATTCGCCATAACAAGAGAATAGATCAGTTCCGGAAACAAAAACATCTCCATATCTGAGAGCGTTACGGCAGAGGAGTACTTTTCGAGCAGTTTGGGATTATTATCTGTATACATCGGGATGGATTCCTTGAGAAGCGGGTATAGGATTTTGTAACCTGCAAATATAAAACATTAGAGAGGCGAAATGGATGATTAATACAAAAACGAGGCAGCTCGCGGACCTGTACTCGTCTTCTTGGCTAGCCCCCAAAAGCCCCCGAGGGGGGATTTGTAGATCTTGTCTATGCATATGTTCTCACTATTGGTGGTAGCAAGTGGCTCTATCCGGAAGTCTCCCTATATTCCGGCAAAATGGCAATCTCTTTCAAAAATGCCCTTTGGAAGGAATATTGATAATGTTAGCTTGGCATTTCTGTGCCAAATAGCATTGTCTGGGGAGGGAGTTTTGGGGGCTCTCCAGGGGTGCTAATAAGATGGATCAGACTTAAGTTTACGCCAATACGCTAAGCAGGACGAAGTGTTCCCCTCGCTTTCGGGACCGGGTCTCGAAAATAAAACAAAAGTACGAAACCCGGAAGCGAAACCCGATTCCGTACCCGAGTGGGGAAAAAAGGCGTTTTTTCAGAGGCAATAAACTATTTTGCCAATAATTCAACCGATAAAACAACTGCGTAAACGGTTCTGAAATTAATCTGTTCACGGATATTTATATGAGTGTGGTTGCAATCATTCCGGCAAGAGGCGGCAGCAAAGGGGTTAAGGGTAAAAATATTCGGCCCTTTGCGGGTAAGCCACTGGTCGTTCATTCTATCGAACAGGCTTTGAATGTACCACGCATAGATCGTGTCGTTGTCACTACCGATAATGACCAAATAGCGGAGATTGCCAAAGCTGCCGGGGCAGAAATTATCAAAAGACCTGTTGAGATTTCAGGTGATACGGCTACTTCGGAGAGTGCCATTGCACACGCCATAGATCATATGGCCGTTACCGGAACTGATCCTCAGACGATTGTCTTTTTGCAGGCTACCAGTCCCATTCGTCCTGTAAACGCAATAGCTGAGGCACTGAATACATTTGCGCAGGGACAGTATGACTCTCTCCTCAGCATATCTCCAACCCACCGGTTCTTCTGGAAAATAAGGGGTGATGAGGCAGTGGCCGAATATGATTATGTCAATCGCCCGAGGCGCCAGGATATTACACCTGAGAATTGCAGGTATGTGGAAAACGGCTCGCTCTATATTTTTTCAGCGGACCACTTCCGCAACACCTCCAACAGGTTGGGGGGGAGGATCGGCTATGTTATATTCGACCAAGAGTACAGCTATGAGATTGACACGGAGACTGATTTTGAAATACTGGAGAAGATAGCGGAGAAGATCCGGCACGATGATTAACGTACAAGGGGTAAATAATGGGTTTTATAAGTATTGGTGATACAATCGTAGGACAGGGCCATCCTGTATTTATTATCGCTGAGATTGGTATCAATCATCAGGGTGACAGGGAGATAGCAAAAAAACTTATAATCGAGGCGAAAAGATGTGGTGCTGATGCAGTTAAATTTCAGAAACGGTGCATAAGCAGGATCCTTACAAGAGAAGGCCTTGATATGCCTTACGTAAACTCCAACAGTTTTGGGAAAACCTATGGAGAGCATAAGCAGGCTTTGGAACTGAGCGAAGAGGACTATGGAGAACTGCAGGAGTGCTGCAGGAAAAACGATATCATCTTCTGCGCTTCGGGCTGGGACGAGGAGAGTATAGATTTTCTGGACAGTGCAGGAATTCTCTTTTTCAAGATGGCATCGGCCGATCTTACCAATCTTCCGCTTCTTGAACACACGGCTGCAAAAGGAAAACCGGTTATTCTCTCCACGGGAATGGCATCACTTGAAGATGTAAAGATGGCGTACAATACAGTAAAAAAACAGAACCTGCAGATTGCAATTTTACAGTGTACTTCAACTTACCCGTCTCGGTTTGATGAGATAAACCTTAATGTGATCCATACCTTTAAAAGGGAGTTCCCCGATGCTGTAATCGGGTTTTCGGGGCATGAGCAGGGAATAGCAATTCCCCCGGTTGCCGTGGGACTTGGAGCCTGTATAATCGAGCGCCACTTTACTCTCGACAGAACCATGAAAGGCGGTGATCACGCTGCATCCCTCGAACCGCAGGGGTTTGCGAAAATGGTGAGAGATATCAGACATACAACAGAGGCCATGGGGTGTTTTGAAAAAGAGATTCAGCAATCCGAACACCCTATTTTCACTAAACTGACCAAGAGCATTGTTGCTGCCTCAGACATTGCTCAAGGGACAGTGATTACACCACAGATGCTTACAACGAAGGGGCCAGGTACCGGTATCTCCCCCACCAAAATAGCGCTGGTGACTGGTAAGAAGGCCCTCAGAGATATAACTGCTGATACCGTTATAAAGGAGCAGGACATACAATGGTAAGTGCTACTTTTATAAATAAAGCAAAAGATATAAAGCTGGTCGCAACCGATATTGATGGTGTCTGGACTGATGCAACCATGTACTACTCTGCTCAGGGAGAACAGCTCAAGGCGTTTTCCACCTATGACGGAATGGCAGTGGCGATGCTCAGAGAAGCGGGGATCGAGGTTGCAATTATCACCGGTGAAAACTCTGCAGTTGTGAAAGCCAGAGCAAAAAAGCTTAACATAGAAAAGCTGTGTCTGGGAGAGCTGGACAAGGCGTTTAGGCTAAAGGAGATCTGTAAAAATACCGGGGTCGATCTGTCGCAGACCGCCTATATCGGTGATGATATAAATGATCTTGGCGCACTGGAAATAGCGGGACTTACCGCCATCGTCCCTAACAGCCCTCTTGTCGGTAACTATCAGCCGGACTATGTTACCAAAAGAAAAGGCGGTGAGGGAGCGTTCAGGGATTTCGTTGACGCCATTTTGAGTGCAAAGAAGTAACGCTTGTTTTTTCTACCCCTGCCAAGGAAATAGTACCATGCTGCAGCTTTCTTTCTATATTCTTATCTCTCCTCTCATATGGCCTCCAATCAAGCTGGTAATGTTTCTGCTGCCAAAGATGAGAGAACGGTTTGGCAAAGAGAGAAAACTGAGAAGAGAGGCATTTCGAATAATCGGGGAAAAAAGAGGGGGTAGAGCATTGCTGATTGTTCACGCTGCCTCTGCCGGAGAGTTTGAACAGCTCAAACCGCTTCTATCCATTATCGACAGAAAAAGATATTTCGTGTTACAGACCTTCTCCTCACCGACAATTTACAACAAGGAAAAAGGGTCACCGCACTTTGATGCAGTATGCTACCACCCCAAGGACTCATTTGTATCAGCCATTCTGTTTTTCAAAAAGACCAGACCGCTGGCATACGTGGTAAACAGGCATGACCTTTGGCCCTCACATATCGTTGCATCTTCGCTTTTGAGGATCAAAACAGTTTTTATCAATGCCAATATCTATGAAAATTCGCTTCGGTTCAAATTCCCGTTTCGTTCGGCAAACCGGAAAATTTTCGAGCTGTTTGATCTTGTGCTTTGTGGATCCCAGAGGATACAAAAGAATATCCTGAGCCTTGCACCAGGGGCTAAGGTGAAAGTAACGGGAGACTCGCGATTTGATCAGGTGATCTGCCGCAGAGAAAAAAACAGGGATAAAAGCTATTTTACACAAAATATTCTGGACCGCAGAAACATCATGCTCGGCAGTGTTATCCCATCCGATTACGATGTGGTTCTGGAAGGTGTCAGAGCATTCTATGAAAAAACACCGCAAGCAAAAGATAATTACAGAATTGTGGTTGTGCCTCATGAAGTGGCACCAAAAGATATAGATGAAACAATAGGTAAACTCCAAAAATACAATTTTTCCTATTGTGTCTACTCCCAATCGAAGGGCTGTGATGGAAGTGATGCCATGATCATTGACAAGGTTGGTATCCTGGCAGATCTTTACCGGTTCGGGCACTGTGCGTATGTCGGGGCGGGTTTCGGGGCCGGGGTACACTCGGTTATCGAACCTGCCGCTCATGGTGTCCCGGTCTTTTACGGACCAAACTATTGTATTCTTGATGAAGCGTGTAAGATGGCCGATGAAAAAATCGCATCTGTCATACACTGTTCAAGGGATGTAAGTGATTACCTATGCAGAATCCATAACAGTCAGATACACGAATCTGAAGCTGAGAAGACATTGGAGTTTGTTGAGTCGGCCGGAAGGGTCTCTGAAACGGTGTGGAAAGAGATCGTTGATGTTCTTGGATGAGTTGTATCAGTGAAGAGTATGGATTATTCCCTTTTCAATCAGTGACGTTATATACTCTTTCTCTTTTTGCGTATCGTGTTTCTGCGCTTTTTTGATTATTCCCCTGTCGATCAGAAATCTGGTGACTGGAGAATCATTATAATGCGCTTTTGAATCGATGAAAAAGTCGAATCCGTGTAGATACACCTCCTCAAAGTGTTCACTTGCCCAGAGAATAGCACTGGTTCCGGTTGTCAGCCTGCTGTTCCCCGCGCTTTTTTCAAATAATTCCATATCCCTCGGTGAAACAAGAGTGTAAGAATCCTGCGAAGGAACATTGAGCCGTTGCTTGATTCTCTTGTGTATGCGGGGGCCTTTTCTTTTGAGTATTTCAGAGGGGATGAGGACCACTACTGTTTCTGAACAGAGATCTCGCTTTTTTAGTTTTTGATTTGCACCGTTAAACCATATCGATGTTTTTGAACCGATATGGTGTTCATATCCGGCTGTGGTGTAGTTGTTGATTCTTCCCACTGTTTCAAACTGGTCTATGCAAAAACCCTTTCGGGTTTTCAATACAGAACTACCGTTTCCTACAATGCAGATTTTCGATCTTTTCATGGTCACCGCCAATCGTTTCGGTGTAATGAAGTATTGTATGTAAATAAAACGGGTGGCTATTCTCTTGAAACAACGGAACCATCATCCAGAGCCACATTCCAGGTCTTTTGGGGAATTCGCCAATTTTCGCCATATTTTGTTGCCAAAAACTCCTCCGGATAGGCCGGGGTGATAACAGGTACTCCATAAAAATCGATTGAGTCAAGTTTATCAAAATGTTTCGCTTTATGTGCAGCGTTTTGATCCCATACCACGTATCGGTATATCTTCTCTCCTGTTTTCTCGTCTTTTGCGGGGTAGTATATGAAAAGGTCACAGCAGATCTTTTCTCTGAAAAAGAGATGTCTTTTGGGGTAAATTTTTAAGAGACGGTATTTTCCAAGATTCCATATGCCACTTGGTGAATTATTGAAAAAGCAGATCTTCACGCTGTATTCTCTTCTTAGTGCTTTGACAAGATAACTGATCGCTTCATTATCAGAAAAAATTATACCCATGTCAATGTCATGGTCCCAGGGTATAAGTCTCTTATCACGTATGGCACCAAGAAGTGTACCACCTTCAATCCACGCCTGGAGACCGGCTTTTTTCACTGTCGCAGAGACACCTTTCAAAAGAGCTACTGCTTTTTGTTCCGATTCATCGGTAAGCTGGACTTCAAAGGGCTGATAGTAATTTGACAAAATCTCTCTTTTGTACTTCTCTACAAAACGTTTTGTGTTTTGAGGGACCATATAGGCGGATGACTTTTCTTTGAGCACTTCGAGATGATTGGGAGAAAGATCTTTACATGAAAAAAAAATGGTCTCATTCTTTACCACAGCAGTGTAACCTTCAGCTGACTCTTTAAGCGGAAAAAGAAATGCTCTTTGGGTCTTTCTTTTAAGCTTTAGATAATGGGCTTTTGGCTTGAGAAGTATTTTGTGAGGCAGGAGAGTAAAAAATAATTTTACAAATTGTAATGCTGACAATTTGAAAAGGTAAAGGGTGGGATGAGGGCTGTGCTTTTCACTGTTACCATCAGCCGCACCTACCAAAGTACATCCGCCAAGGGTGTAGGGGATGTTATGTTGTTCCAAAGCTGTAACTATTTCACAGAGCATTGTTGTCCTTAATTTTTTTGTTGATCGAATTGAGGTCATCAATAAAATCTATCTCCTCACATACATAAGAAGTAATGTCAACCGGGTAGATTTCCAGTCCTTCATTTATCGCCATCTCGATTCCCTTTTCAAAATAATCATCCGGTTTGCACATAGCCAGATAATTACTCAGGAGTTCTATCTGCTCTGGGCATATTTTGTTTATACCAACAGCTTCACCCAACCCGTTTACGACTTGCTTGGATATTTCGCAAATCGACCCATTCGGGCTTAACCTGTACTTTACTTCTTCATCACCGGTTGAGCGATTGTGAACAGCCATACATGATTTTTTGAAATTCAATACCTGTTCAACAACCTCCTCCTGAAAAACCACATCCCCGTTGAGCCATATGCAGTCGGCATTTTTGTCTGCTTTTGCAAGTCCGCGCAAGAGGCTTTTTGAGGTGTTGGTGGTATCGTATTCATTGTTGTAGGCAAACAGAAGCTCCGGGTGCTCTTCCATGATCAGCTCTTTTTTAAACCCGGTGACAATGATAATGTCGTGGACGGACATGAATTTTTTCAAAATAGCTATTTGCCGCCCAATGATGGTTTCGCCGTTATCAAGCATTGTGAGTGGCTTAGGGACCGGTCTCCCAAGACGAGAGCCGATTCCTGCTGCAAGAATAATTGCTTTCATAAGATCCTCTCTGTAAGTTTGTTGCTGCTGTCACTGCATCTGCTTTATCTCACCAGTAGTTAAAAAATGGGCAGTCATATCAGCTATGCGCTTTATGCAATTGCCATCAGGATGCCAGCATGATTGACCTGCCCAGTAAGTCCTGTTCTCTTTATAGCGGTTTGGCTCATCCAGAGCCTGTTGTATGGTGTTTTGTATGTCGGGTGGTTCTGCTGAATAACCAAAATCCCAGTCTTCATCAATATAGGGAATTTTAAAAGGGCGGTGGAGACGGTTTGTCTGCATCTCTTTTTCAATGACGTTGTCTGAAACCCATATACCTGTTTTCCTCTTTTCCGGTGACGGGAAACAACCCGGATACTGTTCAAGGCGCAGCTGTACTGTCGGCTTACCAATAATTGCCGCCTCGGCAACTATCGAAGAGATATCGCTGACGATGAGGTCTGCGCAATGAATAAACTCATTTATATTACTCTTTAGAGGAGGTATGACCGCCTTATATCTTCTGGCAATCCGATATTCACTGGGGTGGGGTACTGAAATGACATTGTCAAGATCTTTAAGGTGCTTGATGTTTCTGATTCCTGCCCCCTGTTTGCTTCCCCAGGAGGGGGCAAAAAGAATAATGGGCTTATCGGGGTTCAGGTTATATTTCCTGATAAAGTGCTCTTTGCAGAACGACTCTTTTACCAGCTGATCACATTTTGTGTATCCTCCAAGCAGCCCCCGTGTGAAAGAGGGGGCTAGCGCGAGCATTTTTCGCTGAAATACCTCCCCCGGGAAAAAAAGCAAAGAGGCCTCAAAGAAAAATCGGTACAGGTAGGTATAGCTCTTTACGGGGCTGAGCCCGTGCTCCAAATAGATAAAGTCGCCATTCCACCCGCATTTTCGCAACCTGTTCAGTGGACCGTCATAAGCGATTATTATCGTTGATGCGAGTTTGTTAAGGGTGCTGCGATTCCTGCATTTCATTTTATGTATATGGAAAAGTCGGGATTGCCAGCCCCGTTTCTTAACGTACTCAAACAGGGGAAGAAGGGTAGCATAGTCTTTATGTGAGGAGTATGTAAAATCTACTTTTATCATTAAATCGCCGGGAACGGTATAAAAAATCTTGATGTTGAAAATACATCGCAGTTGTTTTGGCTGTCAAGAAAAGGCTTCTCCTGCTACGGCCACAAGCTCAGCTTTTATCTTTGTGACGTTGTTTGGAGTTGATTTTTTTTCTTACCGAACCCCACTCTATTATTCGTGTTCGGGCTAAGCGGTTTAGCAGAAAGTAAGCGTTAAAGGAGTGAAAGTTCTTTCTGAGCAGAACATCCTTTGAACGCTTGTTATCGTAAGGAAGCAGGATAGTCTTGATTTTTTCAATGCTGCGTGAGTTTATAAGATAACAGAAATGTCCGTTGTTTTTCTTTGCACCGTTGGGCTTGCCAAAATAGTTGTTCACTGGTGTACAGTTTATTCTCTGCCAGCCAAGCCAGATCATATCCCAGTCTTGGGGCAGGGCACTGTGGGGAATCGATGTTAGTCTCTTTGAAAAATTTCTGCACAATACCGCATCATCCTCAAATATCAGTGCGCAGTTAACACTCGGGTCTTTTTCTATCAATTCCCACACACTGAGATGACTTAACAGACATCCAAGGCTGCCGGGCATTTTTAATGTAAAGGCTTCTGTTAAAGTGCCCTGCTCCTTTAATCTCTGTAAATCAACTTTTTCTCCGTGTATACCCTTGATCCACTCTGCTTCCAAGGAGTTTTTTTTTGCGGAATTGAAGAAGGCATCTCTTCTTCTGCGGGACTCTTCGAGACTGATAACAAATGCTTTGTCGAAAATCATGATCTGGTATCTACCTTTAATATTAGTGCCATCAATAGACTGAGGGTGCTATTCGGCGTTGATTTTTCTTGCTTGTTACATAGTTGTTCTGGACTATAATAACAGCACACTAAGCCCTCTGAGAAGCAGGTGAGTGGTTGCGTATCAGTTCCAAAATGATTGCCGGGCATAAATATAATTGATTTCACTTAGGGGTAAATGTACTGGTGACTCTCTTTGCGCCAATAGGTGAAGGGGAAGTGCCCGTTGGTGTCGTTTCAGAGCAAACATGACAATGGGGCGCTATCGGTGTAAAAAAACAACTTATACACTAAAATAGCACACCACTGTATAGGGGCTTAAAAGAGGTAAACAGCTTTCGCTCAGAATTCATTTCCAATCTGGCTTGACTCTTTTTATTTTATAGTACTGCAACCCCCCTGGCAGCCAAAAATGTTGCTTTTTCTGCTTTTATCTGAAAAAGGGGAGAAGAGCGTACATGTTATACCAGAGCTTTTTTCCGGTACGCTACTTGCATACAATAGCAGGGGACATTTGAGGCCTCTGGTGGTAAACCCCTCTGTTTATCTGAGATAGAGAGGTTCTGAATGAAAAATGTAACAAAATTTCCCAATTTGAGAAAATCAGGGTTTTGCTGAGGATTCAGTTTGTACCCAATGATCACCATCAGTGACGTTGATCAGAACTATATAACGGAGAGACTATGAAAACTTTGGGCATCTGTTTTGGAGCCACAACTGTTCAGTACGTTACCTTGACCGCCAAAGAAGATGGGGCAGTGGATATTGATGAACAGGGGCGCATAGCCCATGAAGGTAACCCTAAGGATGTGATTGTCAAAATACTTGAGCAGCAGGCCCAGAGCCTCGACCGTATAGCGGTTACCGGCCGGGCATTCAGATCAAATGTGAATCTGTCGACCATTCCCGAGCCCCAAGCGGTTGAGTGTGCTCTCAAACATGAACACAGTAAAGATAACTATCCCCAGTTAGTGGTAAGCTCCGGGGGAGAGACACAGCTTGCGTATACTATCAATAAAAACGGGGGGATAAGCTCCGTTCACTCCGGCAACAAGTGTGCCTCAGGAACGGGTGAGTTTTTCCTTCAGCAGATCAGGCGTATGGATCTTGGGCTGGAAGAGGCTGTTGAACTGGCCAAGCAGGGAGAGGCTCACAAGATTGCCGGCAGATGCAGTGTGTTCTGTAAAAGTGACTGTACACATGCGCTCAACAAGGGGGAGCCCAGGGCAAATATCGCAGCCGGTCTCTGTCTGATGATGGCTGATAAGATCTGTGAATTAATTAAGGAGATGGATTGTGACAGAATGGCCCTTATCGGAGGTGGCTCACTTAATGGCGCCATGGTGGAGATCCTCAAAGAGAGATTCAAATCCCTGAAACTTTCACCGATGGCTTCAGTGTATGAAGCGTATGGTGCGGCGCTTTGGGCCGTTGACAATGAGTGTGTTCCGTTGCCTGAAAAGATGGATCAGGTCGTTCGTGAAGTCCCCTCTTCATTTGGAAGGCATATGGCGCTCAATTCTGCCCTTGATCTGGTGGAGTTCAAGGAGATGAAAAAGGACGCAGCCGCTGATGGCGATTGCTGTGTCCTGGGGTTGGATGTAGGGTCGACCACCACCAAAGCGGTTCTTATGAGAAAAGATGACTCGGCAGTAATAGCCGATGTGTATCTCAGAACAAACGGTGATCCTATTCAGGCTTCAAGGAACTGTTATGCTGCAATTAAAGAGCAGCTTGGCGATACCAAAGTAAAAATCATTGCACTCGGGGTGACCGGTTCGGGCAGGCAGATCGCTGCGCTCCATGCCCTCTCAAATGATGTTATAAACGAAATTATCGCCCATGCCGCTGCGGCAGCTTTCTTTGATGAAGAGGTGGATACGATCTTTGAAATCGGCGGACAGGATGCCAAATACACCTTCCTTACCGGTGGCGTTCCTTCCGATTACGCTATGAATGAAGCCTGCAGTGCCGGGACCGGCTCTTTTCTTGAGGAGTCAGCACGTGAGTCCTTAAATATTGCAACAGAGCAGATCGGGGAGTATGCACTCAAGGGAGAGTGTCCGCCAAACTTCACCGATCAGTGTTCCGCATTTATCAGCAGTGATATCAAGCTTGCCGGGCAGGAAGGAATCTCCAGAGCAGATATTGTTGCCGGTCTGGTCTACTCTGTCTGTCTTAACTATATCAACAGGGTGAAAGGTTCGCGCCCCGTGGGAAAAAAGATCTTTATGCAGGGTGGGGTCTGCTACAACCGTGCTGTTCCCGTTGCAATGGCCTCCCTTATGAAACACCACATTATTGTTCCTCCCGAGCCCGGTTTGATGGGGGCATTCGGGGTAGCGCTTGAGACTGCCAACCGCATAGAGCTGGGGCTTTCAAAACCGCAGGACTTTGATCTCGAAGAGCTTGTCAATCGTGAAGCTTTACGGGACGGCAGTTTTGTTTGTGCCGGTGGAAAAGAGAAGTGCGACCGTAAATGTGAAATTTCAAAGATAAAAGTCAATGGCAAAATGTACCCTTTTGGAGGGATATGCAACAAGTACTATAATATGCGTCTGAATCTTGATGTTGATGTGAGAGATCTGGATCTGGTTGAAATACGCAACGATCTGATGTTCAATAAGTATGGTGTCATGGACAAAACCACCAAAACCGAACAGGATAAACCGGAACGCACGGTCGGGATTATGCGCACTTTTCTTACCCAGGCGTTCTATCCCCTCTACTCAAACTTTTTCCATGAAATGGGATTCAAAATCCTCTACTCAGACCAGATAGATCCCCGCGGTATTGCAAGGATTGAGGCCGCGTTTTGTCTGCCCGCTGAACTTACCCATGGAAGTTTTGTCAATCTGCTCGATAAGTCTCCGGACTACATCTTTCTCCCGCAGGTTGTTCAGATACCTGTCCCCAATGTGCCCACTTACAGCAAGGCATGTGTCTTTGTGCAGGGGGAGCCCTACTACATAAAGTCCACGTTCAGGCGCGAACTGGAGCAGTCCACTACGGTGCTCCTCTCACCGGTTCTCAAGATGGATACCTCTTATGGACGTGCTGAGGAGGAACTGGTCAAAATGGCGGTATCAATGGGGATATCCGAAAATGATGCAAAGAGGGCCTTGGCGGTGGCGGTGAAAAAACAGGGCGCATTCGAGCAGGAACTTAAAGAGTATGGCAAAAAGGCTCTGAAGTATCTTGATGACAATCCCGACCGGTTTGGTATCGTTATCGTGGGAAGACCCTACAACTCCTTTGCTTCTGATGCAAATATGGGTATTCCACACAAGGTGGCATCAAGGGGGTATATAGTTATCCCTTACGACATGCTTGACTCTGAAAAATACTGTGTGGATGGAAATATGTTCTGGGGTATGGGGCAGAAGATTATGAAAGCAGCCCAATACATTAAAGATCACGACAACCTTTTCGGGTTCTACATTACCAATTTCTCCTGCGGGCCGGACTCTTTTCTGCTCGGTTTTTTCCGCACTGCAATGGATGGTAAACCTTCGCTCACTCTTGAGCTTGATCAGCACACCGCTGATGCCGGAATCGATACAAGAATCGAAGCGGCGCTTGACATTATGAATACGTGTCACCACTCAAAAGTAGTTTTAAAAAAGAAGAGCTCTTTTACTCCTGCAAAAATTGAACGGGTAAACAGAGAGTTCCGCATCACCGCCTCTGATGGCAAAACCTACTCTCTGACCGACCCAAAAGTGGAACTGCTGCTTCCCTCAATGGGGCGTTACAGCACCGAGGCCACCGCTGCGGTGTTCCGCAGTATGAATATCAACACACGGGCACTTCCTGTTGCCGACAAGGATGTGCTGCATCTGGGCAAAAAGAATGCAAGTTGCAAGGAGTGTCTGCCCTATCTTGTCACTACCGGGTCATTTCTTGACCATGTGAATAAACGAAGCGATGACAAAATCAGTCTCTTCTTTATGCCTGCAGGAGGTGGTCCGTGCAGGCTTGGACAGTATTACAGAGCATTTGAACAGATAATAGAAAAAAACGAAATTCCCGATGTGGCAATGTTCACCATGACCGATGAAAACGGTTATGGCGGACTTGGAAGCAGAATGCTTTTAAAATCATGGCAGGGGTTAGTGCTTGCAGATGTTGTTGGTGATATAAGAAGTATGCTCGCTGTTACGGCACAGGATAAACAGAAGGCAATGGATGAGCTGGAGGAGTGCTGGAAGGATATTATTAAACACTTTGAAGGAATAAATGAGATCAGAATCTCGGTGCTGTTGAGCACCATCGCTAAGCGTCTCAAAAAGATTCCACTGAAAAAAGACCCCTCAAAGGTACCGGTCATATCGCTGGTGGGGGAGATTTTTGTCAGAAGAGACGAGTTTAGCAGAAAAAATATCGTTGAATACCTGGAAAATCAGGGTTTTATGGTGAGAGTTGCGCCGATAGCCGAATTTCTACACTACAGCAACTACACCATAAACACTAAACTCGGTGAAAAGGAGTTTGATTTTAAAGGGCAGTTGAAGATAAAACTTACCTCTCAGATGCAGGAGTGGTGGGAGAGAAGGATTAAGACGGTCCTTGCCCAGAGCGATCTTTACCGGTTCGAGATGATAGAGATTCAAAAGACCATTGAGAGTGCTCTGCATCTAATTAATGTAAATTTCCGCGGAGAAGCCATACTAACGGTAGGTCTTGCTTTAAGAGAGATACTGAATGACTCCTGTGGGATTATCTCCATTGGTCCCTTTGGCTGTATGCCATCACGTGTGGCGGAGGCGATTCTGAAAAAAGAGATGAACATTATTGGTAAAAAGAGAGTCCCGGGCTGGGAAGACAAAGCAGAGAAATTCCGTGAACTTGAAGAGTTCCCGTTTCTCTCCATCGAAACAGATGGTACGCCATTTCCGCAGCTCATTGAAGCCAATCTGGAGGCGTTTGTACTCCAGGCAAAAAGGGTTCATGAATACATCCTCAGGTTTCAAAAGGATGAAAAAGAAAACAACAACGGCTTTTCGATGAAGGACTTATCAATCAAACTGTTCGATATCGTTACTGAAAACTCTTTTGAGCTGCTTTCAAGGAAAAAGATCTGAGGTGAGTAGCTCCGGAGCCAGCGGAATTCCATAAGTGCTAAGTTAAGGTCGCGACCTCTGTTACCTGTTTAGCACTGTAGTATGCTTGCGCTCACCCTGAGCTCCTGGTCAAAGGGGTCCGGATATAAGGAACCCTTCGACTCCGGCGCACCGTGCAGGTGAGCGGAGGGTGAAACGATCATCAATTTCACACCTATGGGATTGAGGAACCTCGCCAAGGGAGCCTTTCCTAAAAAAAAATGAGGGGAAAAACATACTGTCTCTATAGCCTGCGGCGGTCACATCTTTCCCTGGATGTAGTCGCTAATATTCACTCCGAACGGCTTTGGATCCAGAGATGAGCTGATCTTATAACTCTCTCCGTCTTCCCCTTTTTGTTTTTCTGACAGGGTGTATTCCACCGGTGTGTGTAACCTTTTTTGATCCGATGAGAACAGAATCAAAACATTGGGGGCAAGAAGGAATCCTTTTTCGACCCGGACCACCACACCCATCTCTCCGTTGTTGAGGCGAATAAAACTACCAACAGGGTAAATTCCCAGATGACGGGTAAAAAGCTCAACAATTCTTCTTGAAAATTCCCTGTCACAGCCCTTGAAGATTATCCCCAATGCCTTTTGTGGTGTCCATGCCGAACGGTATACGCGATCGGTTGTGATTGCATCATATACATCCGCCACTGCAGCAATAAGTCCCATCTCCCTGATTTGATCGCCCTTTAGCCCCCTGGGGTAACCGGTACCGTCGTAGCGTTCGTGGTGCTCGATAATTACCGATTTTGAGAGCTCTGAAATAGTGTTCCGCTGCTTAACCATCTCAAGGCCGTACACGGGATGTTTTTTCATAACGCCATACTCTGCGTTGGTAAGTTTGCCGGGTTTGTTCAGGATATAATCAGGAACCTGCATTTTCCCGATATCATGCAGTATCCCGCCTATACCTATCTGGAGTAATGATTCGCTGTCGTATCCCATAGAGTGGGCCAGAGAGGTGCTGAATATACTTACATTAACAGAATGGACATAGGTGTACTCATCATAACCCTTTATTTGAGCCAGACTCACCAGTGCATCCGGGTTTCGCATAATGCTCTCCACCATACCTTCGGAGGCTTTCTCGACCTCTGTTACCAATACCGGCTTTCCCATTCGCGCTGCATGGAGAGTCTCCCTGGTGGTCTCAAGTGTCTGCAGATGCATCTGCTTGGCACGGTCCAGTTCCAGATAATAGGCCCGCTCTCTGTGGGATTCGGTGCGGTTTTTGTTTAAAGGATCGGGGGAATGGGTTGCACTAATTTGCTTTGGCTCAGTGGCGCAGGGAGCATCTTTTCCTTTGCCCACATTGACAAGAACTGTTGTGACTCCGCGCTTTTTAAGCTTTGTCACCTGCTCATCACTGGTGATCATCATGTTCGCAGAGAGCAGAAGAGTGCCCTTGTTGTTATACACATCTTCAAGGTGCATCCCCACTACAACTTCATCTATAGGTACTCTCTTGAGACTGTTGAGAATTTTTTGCATCGGCCAAGTCCTCTTTAAGGGCAACTTTAATTATAACCCCGATGCTAACACAATGTCAACTGTTACATTTTTTTCAGAATTGTGCATAACATCGCCGATACGGCACTGTGAGAGAAAAAAGGTGCATGGGGGCACGATCTAACACTTTAAACTCGGGAGAGATCGTAAGTGGCTGGCGGTTCTGGTAAAGATCTAGCAATGGAGACCTGTCTGCCATTGTTGTGTATCCCGACTTCGCTGGACAACAAGGGGCAAACCGATGTTGCTTACATACATGCACCTATGACCGAAAAGACAGGAAAAAGGGGGGGGTAAAAAAACAGCGCTATAATCTTTGAAAGCAGACTTTTTGCAACTGGTCAGGGTAAAAAACCATTTTAAATCAGTTGTATAACAGCAACAAAAAGAGATAGTCATCACAATCCAGAAGACGTAGAGCACATACAGTGTGTTTGGTCAGCCGGTAAAGCAGTTGTTCATCCTAAACGAATAAATAGTCATACTATGATAACAAAAAAAATCACACTCCTTTTAATGCTCTCTGCCCTGTATGTGTCCGGTAATCCTCTGGAGATAATAGAAGAGTCTCCCTCACACATGGTTCTTTCCTGGCACCTCAATGATTATCAGCTGAGGAGTCTGCAGTCTCAGGGACAGTCGCATACCAGAATATTTTTTAACAGTCAGAATATGGCAAGTGGTGACAGTGGAAAAGCTCTTCTGCCCGGCTACTCCTTTTATATAGGTGTTCCTTCAAGTGGTGGAGTAGCTGTAACCATGACGCCGGAGTCGGTGCATACAGAACTGCTTCAATTCCCACCGGTACCTTCCATGCAAAAAGAGGTTGCCGGCAGTGATCCGCGGTTTTTATCATCCTGGATAAGTGAGCCTCAGTATACCAGATTCAGAGAGTACAGAGCAGCACGTATAGTGATCAGTCCGTTCCTTTATGACCAGCACAGCGGTGAACTAAGGGTGCTACGCAGGGGGACCGTTACAGTGCGCTTTGCTGATGCGGTGCACAGGGAAACCGGATTGCCAGTTGAATCTGATTATGAAAAGATGGTTCGCAGCATGCTTTTGAATTATACAACTGCAAGAGGGTGGGTAAAAAGAAGAGATTATTTAGGGAGAACGGCAGTTGAACAGTTCCCGATCAGCACAGCTCATCAAGTGTATAAATTCAGAATAGGGGACGGTAACAGGGGGTTCAATGAAGCCACCACAATGGAGAACGGAATACTCCGTATAAGTGGACAGAGGCTACGGGCACTTTTCGGCAGCAGTGTAAGGATGTCTGATGTCGCCCTGTATGCTTCTTATAAAGGGGAGCTGGATAAGGAGGTGCCGCCTGAGGGCCAGATTCCCGCATCGGTTTTTGAAATACCACTGTTGCGTGTGGAAGCTAATCCCGGGGGGGTGGTGCACAATGAGGACTATGCACTTGCATATGTAACCGGAGCATCAGACTGGGTTTATGACCCCCAGGCCGAAGCGTTTTCAATGAGAATTAATCGATATGACGATTACCGGACCTATTGGCTGGTTCGCAAAAGTGGGGGCGGACTTGCAATGGAGCAATTTCTTCAGCCTCAGAACCCAACTGATACCAATAGTTTTTTTCAAAACAACTACTACTTGAGAAGGCCCCGTGAGCTTCTGGCCAGATACAAGGAAGGTAGCGTGGATTGGGTGTACAAAAGGTTTGATAACTCTTCGCAGGCGCGCCGAAGACTTGTTGAAGAAATCACGTTGCCTTTGCTGGACAGCAGTTTGCCGGGGGAGGTTGTCTTTAGGAAGAATAGACACTCGGTAGGAAATGGCAGGATCAGTGCCTCAATGGGTGAAAGTATCTGTGAGAGGTGTGACACGCTGTGGCATGCAATTGACCGGTGGGGCTCAGGGACTCTGGATCTGGAATTCGCTTCAAACAGCGGCTTTTTTGAACTGGATGGTGTCCATTTCCGGTACCATTCTCAATTGGCAATAAGAGAAAATTCCTCCCGTTTAGCTGTTTTTTCAGACGTTTCGCAAGGTATATCTGGCTACAGTCTCAGCGGGACCGGTGATAAACCGGTACTGCTTTTTCGCATACCTGCTGATGAATCTGCAATAACGCTTATAGACTCTGTTCGTTTTGATCAGACAGAACACTACTTCTGGAGTGACACAGGTGGATCGGGGGTAAGATACTTTATCAGCAGTGAAGATGATTTTTTCGATCTGCCCGATGTGGATGCTGTCACCTTCTCCAATAGCGGGCTACTCTACCGCAATATAAGAGATAACTCCAACAGTACCGATTATCTTATAGTTACCCACGCTGAATTTATGGATGCTGCCTTGAGACTTGCAAGCCATAAAAACCGTCACCGCTTCAGTAATGCACGGGTGGTTTTGATTGATGATGTCTATAACCAGTTCTCCGGAGGTAATACTGATCCGGTAGCAGTGAGAAATTTTTTACTGTACGTTTATCGGCATTGGGATGGCGGCAGCGATCTCTCTTACGTTGTTCTGTTTGGATCAGGGCATTATGACTACAAAAATATTAGTACAACGGAAGAGAATCTTCTTCCTACCGCTCAGATTGATGGTAGAAACATGGATCTCTATTTTACCTTCTTTGATACTGAAGAATCTTATATGGATCAGCTTGAACCGTTCTATTTTACAGGACGCTTGCCGGCAAAAACAAGATCAGAAGCAGAGGCTATAGTTGACAAAATAGTTGAAGTTGAAGAGATGGGGACTGCGGATTTCGGTTCCTGGAGAAACAGGGTTTTGCTTGTTGCCGATGATGATATGCAGGGTGACAAAAAAGATCCGATCAATCTGCACTTCACACCACATCATGAATCCTCAGAGAGTGTTGCAGAAATTATTCAGGATCAGCGCCCTTATACTGATATAAGAAAGCTGTACCTTTTCGAATACGAATGGGATGAACTGTACAGAAAACCTGCAGCAAGCAGAGCGCTCATAAATGAGATCAATTCCGGTGTTTCGGCAGTGAATTTTTTCGGGCATGGTTCCTATCACGTCTGGGCTGATGAGTACATTCTGACAAGAGAGTCTGCACAGAATCTTCACAACAGGGGACGCTACCCCCTGGTCAGCTCATTTTCCTGTGCTGTTGCACGGTTTGACACTCCTAATGAGGATTGCCTCTCTTCAATTTTGACCAAGCAGGCTGCTTCAGGGGCAATTGCCACCATTTCAGCCACAAGAGATGTGCAGGCTACTCCAAATGAAGGTCTGGCCCTAAATGTGTTCAGGTATCTTTTTAGTCAGGATAGCAACCTCTCCATAGGAGCATCTTTTGTAAGGGCCCTCAGTGATTTTCGTCATCCGAACAATCTGTCCTATGTTATCCTTGGAGATCCTTCCATCCGTTTGGTTTCAAGGAGTCGCAATGTTGCACTCTCTGTTTACGACAGCGAAGGCAACAGTAGCGATACCCTTAAGGCTCTCCAGCAGATAACTGTCCGGGGTGAAGTCACGTTTGAGAATGGGCAGCTGGACCGGAGTTTCGGTGACGGTGGTAATGGCTTTGTGCAGATTGGCCTGTTCAATCCCCAGGATACAACGACCAGAAAAGATGGAGGCACTGCAACAGATCCTGTTTATGCTCTGCCCGGCTCACCCGTTTTCAGTGGTAAAATTCCTGTGTCGGGAGGAGTTTTTGAACAGACAATTCTTCTGCCTCAGAACCTTACCTTTGACAGAGAAGGCATCCGGTTCAATGCCTATGCCTGGCAGGACAGCATTGTGGGTGCTGGTTTCAGGGGGGATCTTATCTTCAGCGGAACTGATGACCGGGAGATAACCGATACTGCCGGCCCGGTAATAAGTATCAGGCCAATATATGACTCTGAGCAGATGGATCAGTCGGTGGTGTTTGTCTCAAACCGCCTTAGCGCACAGTTGCCGCTTAAATGTGAGATCAGTATCGTTGATGAGAGCGGAATAGATATGGTTGGTGTTGGGCCCGATGAGGGGATAACCCTCGAGGTGAAGGGTGCTTTAAGCAGGCGTAATATCAATCATCTGTTTCAATTTGAGGAGGGTGATTTTCGCCGAGGGGTTGCTGTTTTCAATTTTGATGAGGGGATCCTGAGAACCGGCAAGCATATAATGGAAATCACTGCCCGTGATCTTGTGGGTAATCTTACAAAGCAGACAATCGAACTTGAGATTGTTGAAGAACGTGACCTGCGGCTCGATCATGTACTTAACATTCCAAATCCAATGCGAATGGGGCTGGGGACCCGCTTCTTCTTTCACCACTCAAATACTACCGAGCACTATAGTGATGTTGAGCTGACAATCAGAATATACTCTCTCAATGGTCGGTTGCTCAGAGTAATCCGCAACGCCAGAAACGGTGAGTTCTGGGATGGCAGGGATCAGGCAGGTAATCTGCTGACCCCGAATGTATATCTCTACCAGGTGAGTGCGCCAAATTCCGGCAGAACCCTGGGATCTCAGGGCACTACGGTAAGAAGCAAGATTAAAAAACTGGTGGTTCATCCCCCCCGGTGAGGTTTCTTCGAATAGCTGTGCAAACCACGGGAATGGAGAGCGGATACTGCAGGAAGAGTGTGCCGTGTTTGATGTGTCAATAGTAACGGGTTTAGCACAGAGGCTCTGAAAGAAAAATACCGTGTCAAAATGTAGTGAACGTCTGAGCTATAGGTTTCAAATAAGCCGCAGCTACTCTTGGTGTGGCCTCGTAAATCCTACAAGAGAAAAGTTGAAGAACCTGATCGTACATGCGATTGTCTGCCACTTTTGCAGTGGCCAGTGCCGGTGTTAAAAAGCCCCACCTGCGCTAAAATGACAAGCAGGGTACATCAAAGGATAAACTTATGGTGTCTGAACAGAACGTTGTTTTTTGGTTAATGATGGTTATCTTTTTTCAGTCAATGCTCTGTAGACTGCTATCATAATTGAATAGCTGCTTCCTGTCGCACCGGTGATTGCATCTACCCTGGGACTCTGAGCTGCTATTATTCTGTCAACTGTCCCGGTTGCTTCATAGCCGGGGCCACATTTCTGTTCGATAATGTCGATTGATGAAATCCTGTGATCTGCCACTGAGACTTCAAGGTCGATATGCACCAGAAACTCCCCGAAACTCCCCCGGTAATCTCCGTTGGGTATTTCAGAGAGGTCAACATCGGTTACTTTCGCGGCTTCTGTAGTGATTGTCTGAGTCATACTGCGGTAGCGCAGCGTAAGAAAACCGGCAAAGATCAGCAGTATGGTGATAACTGCAGCAACCACAATTACTACTTTTTTTAACATGACTGATCTCCTTTTTGATGGTGAGGAGGGGAGAGGGTCGAGTGATGGGTGTCTGGTGTCGATGGGAAGAGTCGGATTGGAAGGTCTTTCCTTCCCCTCGACACCCGTCACTTTTTTTTACTCTCTCAGACTCAACGGCGGCTGCAGTATCTCTGACCAGATAACAGCCTTGACAAGATCTTCTCTTGAGGCTTTTGCCAGTTCAACATCGGCTCGTATAACCCAGGCATCATCCCTTGCCTGTGGAAAATTCTTGTCTCTTTCGTAAGCCCCGCTTTTGGCTGTTGGGAAGGTTTTGCGTTTGTCGTAATAGGCACTCGTTACAGGTGAGGTTTTTTTAACGGGTTTTGAAAGTGCTGGTTCCGCTTTTTGAGCCGGAGTGTCGCTTTTGTAATCCCTGTACGCATCATCCTGCTCCTCAACCTCTTCTTGCTCTTCGTAGAGTGGGCCAAAAACGGATTCGAGTGATTGCCTCAGATCTCCAGAGAGGCCTCTGGATTCCTTTTGCTCCTGTTGAGGCTGCTTGGGGGCACCAGATTGCTCTTTTTTCTTTTTTAATGAGGCAGCAACAATGGAGATAACCACCCACATGAGAAAAAAAAGCAGTGGCAATACAGTCTCTAATAAATCTCCAAGATCTATTACACTATTCATAATATAACCTTCAAAGGTTCTGTCCGAAACAGATGTTCCGGACAGAGAAAAAGGGGTTTATTTCTTATCCTGGGACTTGTCGGCTCCACCGATGGATTCTCTCATCTGTGTGTCAGCCGCTACGTTTTTCATTTTGTAGTAGTCCATAACTCCCAGATGTCCCTTGCGGAAGGCTTCTGCCATAGCAAGAGGCACTTCTGCTTCTGCTTCAACCACTTTGGCTCTCATCTCCTGAACCTTTGCTTTCATCTCCTGCTCTGCAGCGATAGCCATAGCGCGACGCTCTTCTGCTCTTGCCTGAGCGATCTTTTTATCGGCTTCGGCACGGTCTGTTTCAAGCTCCGCGCCGATATTCTTCCCTACATCAACATCAGCAATGTCAATTGACAAAATCTCGAATGCAGTTCCTGCATCGAGCCCTTTCCCAAGGACGTTTTTTGATATTGAGTCGGGATTCTCAAGAACTTGTTTGTGATTTACTGCAGAACCGATAGTGGTGACAATTCCCTCTCCCACACGTGCCAGAACTGTTTCTTCTCCGGCTCCTCCAACCAGTCTGTCGATATTGGCTCTGACGGTTACTCTGGTCAGTGCGGTAAGCTGTATTCCGTCTTTTGCAACCGCCGCAACCCTGGGAGTCTCAATAACCTTTGGATTCACACTCATCTGCACCGCTTCCAGAACGTTTCTGCCGGCAAGGTCAATTGCAGCAGCTCTTTTAAAGGGAAGGGGGATGTTTGCCTTATCTGCAGCGATAAGCGCCTGAACAACACGCATTACATTTCCACCCGCGAGAAAATGTGATTCAAGATCATCGGTTGAGATACTGAGACCGGTTTTTTCCGCCATAATCTTTGCCTGAACAATCAGCTTCGAAGGAACTTTTCTGAAGCGCATGAAAACGATATTGAGCAGGCCAACCTTGGCGCCGGATATAAGAGCCTGTATCCACAACGAAAAGGCTGAGCCGACTGAGAAAATTACAACTATTGCCGCAATGACTATTGCAATTACCAAAAGCGTTCTGAAATCCATAACACCTCACTTTATTTGATGATAGGTTTATTTGAATGTTACTATACTTATAAACAGAGCGAACAGTAGGAATATAATAAGGGGCATAGCAGTAAGGGGGCGGCTTTTATTTTATGGTAACTTTAAAAGTATGAGGGGCGACGAAACAGAAAAAATGTGCTCCGGCCCGCGTCGCTCTATTATAGATTATCTATGCGCCTTCCGGAAGACCTGGTTAAAGGAGAATTTCAATGACTCTTTGCGATGCACATATCACAAACGTAATTTCTGACTTCCTCGATTATCTGCGCAAGGAGAGAGGCTACAGCGAACATACTCTCTCTGCCTATAAGAGTGACCTCGAGCAATTTACTCTCTTTCTTAAAAAAGAGGTGCTGCCAACCAGCATTGCCGGCGCTTTAGTCAAGTCAAATATCCGAATATACACCTACTCGCTCGGCGAATATGGACTTAGACCTAAAACGGTGGCAAGAAAAATTGCTTCAGTTAAATCATTGTGTCGTTATTGTGTTAAAATGAAATACCTCACAGCAAACCCGGCTAAAGCCCTTGCTACTCCAAAGCTTGAAAAAAATCTCCCGGTGTTTCTCTCAAAGACACAGGCGTCCCAACTCAATTCGGTGCCTGCTGAGGGGCTGGAAAAAATCCGCAATCAGGCTATGGCTGAGCTCTTTTACGGAAGCGGTATCAGGCTCTCTGAACTTTTTGGGCTGAATATAGAAGACCTTGATAAAAGGTCTATGACAATTCTGGTCATGGGTAAGGGGGGTAAAGAGAGAATCGTGCCGGTGACAAAACAGGCAATCGGGCTGATAACAAAATACCACGATCTCAGGGTACCGGGTAATGGCTGCAGGGATCCCATGTTTACCAATCGTAAGGGAGGGAGGCTGTCCAGACGACAAATTGAGCGTGTTATTTCGGGGCTTTTGACGGGAATCAGTGACAGTAAAAAGAAAAGCCCCCATGTTCTTCGCCACACCTTTGCAACACACATGCTTGATTCTGGGGCTGACATTCGAGCTGTAAAAGAGCTTCTTGGGCACAGCTCCCTTTCTACAACTCAGATTTATACGCATATTTCAAGGGAACATCTGTTGAAAGTGTACCGTCAGGCGCATCCCAGAGCTGAAAACTCCGGGGAACAACATGGTTGTGAGAAGTAGATGCATTTCTGCTGATTGTTAATCCTCATTCCGCTTTCCCATCGGCCTCGCTGTCGATAGTTGTTTTGGTTTTTTCCCCTGGTCTCGTAGGGATCGCATATTTGTAGAAGAAGTGTAACACAACAACCTTTATGAGTATGAATTTGGGCGCCTGCCGCGGACGGCACCGGTTCTCCTTTCGGCTCGCTTCACTCGGTACCACGTTATGTTTTAAACTCTCCGTATCTCCGCGCTCTCTGCGTCCTCTGCGTTAAATTCAACCCTCCCACTATCAACCAACCCCACCGGCACAGAAATCATAGTATGTTTTGGGGTGCCCAGTACAGAAACCACTTCGGCTAGAAGCTCCGCCCTCCTCAATAGCAACTAGTGCGGAGGGCGGAGGACGGAGGACATTCTTTAGCCCCAGCCCCTTACTAAAGACCATTCCATATGTCGACTCGAATGACATTTTAACCATTAAACCAATTATTCTTACCGCTAGCATATAAATTTTGTAACACTCTCCATCCCCGGAAAATCTAACAGTAACATTTCTTAATAACAGACTGGTTTATAGCTATTGGAAATATCCATTTTAATAAACGGCTGAAAAAATCTTAAATAGAAAAAACGGATAGATATGAGAAGAAAGAGACTTGCCATCGGTGTTGCGGCATTCATAATAGCCGCTTTGACAATGTATACCCTGTTTTTAAGAAGCGGTGGTGAAACAGAGAGCTCTGGTCCGCGCAGGGGAGGTGGAATGCAGGGGCCGGTGCCTGTTCGAACCGCAGATGCCCAAATCAGACAGATAAGAGATGATCGTGAGTTTACCGGGACAGTTTATGCCTCCTATACCTATATAATAGCTGCGCAGGTTGGCGGAAGACTTATGAATCTCGACAGACGAATCGGTGATGTAGTTGGTGGAAACCTGGTTGTTGGGCAAATAGATGATACCGAGTATCGCAATTCTCTTCGTGAGATGGAGGCACAGCTCAGGGTCAGCCGGGCTTCAGTTAAAGATGCACAAATACAACTCTCATTTGCTGAGCGGGAACTGGAAAGACTCCGAGGGTTGGTTTTAAAAGGAATATCTTCACAGGTAGAACTTGAAACCATGGAGACACAGTTAGAGTCTCATCGCTCCAGACTTGATCTCGCCCGTGCTCAGGTCGAACAACGACAGGCATCTCTTGCTCAGGCCAATACCCGATTGGGGTACACACAAATCCGATCATCAAAGAGGGGACTTGTTGCTCAGCGCCATATTGACCCAGGGGCTCAGCTGCAGCCCGGATCACCGATACTTACCATTGTGGGTATCGATACTGTCTTTGTGGAAATAGCCGTTACAGAGCGGGATTACGGCAGGTTTGAACCAGGCAAGCAAGCTTTGGTAGTGGTTGATGCGATTGCGGGGGAAGAGTTTGAAGGAGTGGTTTATCGTGTTGCCCCGTTTTTCAAACAGGCTTCACGCACTGCTGTCGTGGAGATTGCTGTGCCCAATGATTCGCTACTGTTGAAGCCGGGTATGTTTGCCCGCCTCTCTATAACCCTTGCCCAGAATGATTCTGCCCTTGTGGTGCCAACGCCTGCACTTTTCGAAAGAGATGGAAAAGACTATGTCTATACGCTTACCGACTCGCTAACGGTGAGTATGACAGAGGTGATCAAAGGGATTAAAAATGAAACATGGACTGAGATTGTTTCTCCTGAAGCAATAGAGGGCCCGGTGGTTACACTAGGCCAGCATCTGTTAAGGGATGGTGCAACGGTGATAACAGAGAAGAGCGCTTCTCGACCCGCATCGCAGGGCAGGAGAGAGTCAAGATGAGCAATCCCCTAATGACCCTTACGGTCCGCCGGCCAATACTGACCTCTGTTATCTATCTGGTGGTTCTTGTCGTAGGAGTTTTCTCTCTTGGGCGCCTTCCAATCGATTTGATGCCGGAGGTGACACTGCCAACTATTTCGGTTATCACAAACTATGGCAATGCAGGACCTCAGGAAGTCGAGGAACTTGTTACAAGGCCAATTGAAGGATCACTTGCCGGTATCCAGGGAATTGAGGAGATCGTTTCTACATCAAGTGAAGGCAGGAGTGTTGTTCGGGTTGCTTTTATCTGGGGGACAGATCTTGATGAGGCGGTCAATGATATTCGCGACCGCGTGGACCGCATTCTGGCCAGACTTCCGGAGGAGGCCGACAGGCCTGCTATTCGGAAATTTGACCTGAGTGCGTTTCCCGTATTGATCCTCGGAGTTACTTCCGAGCTCGATCTGGTTCGTGTAAGACAGATAATAGAAGACCAGGTCCAGTACCGACTGGAGCGGGTGAACGGAGTGGCTTCGGTTGATATCAGAGGTGGAACCAGACGTGAGGTTCAGGTATCACTCAATGCTTCGGCCCTCGAATCTTTTGGCATCTCTGCGGCTATGGTTGTTAATGCATTGCGCCAGGAGAACAGGAACATACCTGCTGGATCGGTTGAGATTGGAAGCAGGGAGATAATTGTAAGAACTCTGGCTGAGTATGAAAAATTAGATGACGTGAGTAATACTATTGTGACTCTCAGGGATGGAGTGCCGGTCAGAGTCTCTGATGTCGCTGTTGTAACCGATGGCTTTGAGGAGGCCACAAGCATCATAAGAATCAACGGAGAGCCGGGAGTTCAACTTTCTGTAAGCAAACAGACCGGCACCAATACTGTTGCGGTTGCAAACGGGGTGCATCGTGAGATGCAGAGAATCAACAGTGATATTCCTGAAATTCGACTTCTTCCGCTTATCGATACATCTGTTTACATCCAGCGCTCTATAGGAGCTGTTGCAACATCTCTGATGATAGGTGGAATAATCGCCGTTGCGGTTCTTCTGCTTTTTATGCGCAACCTCTCCGCCACTCTTATCGTCTCTGCTGCTATTCCCGTATGTGTAATTGCAACTTTTGCACTGGTCTATTTCTCCGGCCTCACCCTCAATATGATGACTTTCGGGGGCTTGGCTCTGGGTATAGGGATGTTGCTTGATAACGCCATTGTTGTGCTCGATAATATTTTTTACAAAAGAGAGACAGGAGAGACGCCCTTTGACAGCGCAGTACAGGGTGGGGCTGAGGTGTGGTCTGCGGTGACAGCAAGCACCCTTACGACACTGGTCGTGTTTTTCCCGGTTGTCTTTATCCGCGGGATGTCGGGAGTTATGTTTCAGTCGCTTGCTTATGTGGTTGCTTTCTCCTTAGCCTGTTCACTTATTGTCGCTCTCACCCTTGTTCCCGTGCTCTCTTCAAAATTCCTTCATGTCTATGATCTGAGCGGATCCAAAAGCAAGTTTGTATCGGCGCTTTTTTCCAGATCAAAAAGGGGACTTGGATATGTTACGAATTACTACCGCAGGATAATTAGCTGGGCTCTTACACACCGAATGACTGTTGTTGGAGGTGTGGTCTTTCTGTTTATATGCACTCTACTTCTGCTTCCACTGGTTGGCATGGAACTTATGCCCTCTGCCGATGAAAGTGAGGTGCGTGTTAATGTTACCATGGAAACTGGAACCCGGCTTGATGTCACCGAAGCCACCGTGAAGGAAATTGAGAGGGTCATCTTTGCAGAGATACCTGAAAAGCAGTTTGTTTTCGTAAGAGTTGGCGGCGGAGGCTGGAGGGCCCAGGGAAGCAATACTGCCAATATTCGTATCCCCCTTGTGCCAAGAGCTCAGCGCAGAAGGTCCACCACTCAGATCGCAGACCATCTCAGGAGAGAATTAAACAATATTCCCGGTGCCACTATAAGGGTTCGTGAAGGGCAGGGGCTGTTTCTATTGAGAATGGGCTCAGGTGGTGACGGTGGATCGGTTTCTCTTGAAATCAGGGGACATGACCTCCAAACCGGACAGGAAATCGCCCAACAAGTCGCTGCTGCAGTTAGAGACGTTGATGGGGTTACCGATACTGAGATAAGCCGTGAGACAGGAATGGCTGAATACAGGGTAGTTGTCGATCGCAACAGAGCTGCCGATCTTGGGCTCACTGCCTCTCAGATCGGAGGCGCTGTTCAGACTGCAATGGGCGGAACAAGGGCAACACAGATAAGAGTGCGCGGAAATGAGTATGATGTAAGGGTTAGGCTTAGGGATGATGAACGCAGGGATCTGGAGCGGGTGTCAAGGATGACCCTTATAAACAGTGCCGGAACACCGGTTTCTCTGCAGTCGGTTTCACGAATTGAGGCTGGTGTTGGGCCTATGCAGGTCCAGAGACGGGACAGGGAACGGATAATAAATGTAGATGTAAACCACTCCGGGCGCGACCTGGGCTCTGTTGCTGCTGATCTCAGAAGAGTTATCAGAGATGTATCCATCCCCGAAGACTTTGTTGTTCTCATAAGGGGTGATTATGAAGAGCAACAGCGAGCTTACAGAGAACTTATCACGGGGATTTGTATTGCCATACTGTTGGTTTTTCTGGTCATGGCAGGGCAGTTTGAATCCTTTAAGGATCCTTTCATTGTACTTTTTTCCATCCCGGTTGCACTCATCGGAGTTATCACCATTATGCTTCTTACCGGTACCTCTTTCAGTGTGCAGGCTTTTATCGGGTGTATTATTCTTATCGGTATAGTAGTCAATAATGCCATTGTACTGGTTGACACCATAAACAGATATCGCAGAGTGCATGGTATGGAGCTTTACGATGCACTCAAAAAAGCCGGTGAACGAAGACTTCGCCCTATTCTTATGACCACTTCGACTACGATAATGGCGCTTCTCCCGCTCTCTTTGGGGCTTGGTGAAGGAGGGGAAGCACAGGCCCCTATGGCTCGTGTTGTTATCGGAGGACTGTTGGTATCCACTCTGATTACACTCGTTTTTATTCCGGTGGTCTACTCATTTGTAGAGGAGAGGAAGAGGCGAGTGTCGGGGGGGGAGCAAGGGAGTACGTCGTGAGAGCAGAAGAGGAAAAATGAGAAAAGTAAAATTGATAGGATGTATTATCGTGGTTGCAGCAGGTTTCGGTGTGGGTGCTGATGTGCAGGAGACAGTTCATCTAACACTTGAGCAGGTCTTTGAAAACGTAACCAGGTCCAATCCGGTAATAAATATAGAGAAACTGGACATTGATATTGCCACAACGGTTTTAAGAGAACAGTTGTATCAGTATGAACCGCGCATTAAGGTTGGTTTCGGGCTTTCGGAAGTAAAAGACGCTGTGGGCCGCGGAACCGCAAGGGATTTTTCTGTTCTGGTGACAGAATCGCTTCCTACCGGAACACAGATACAGGCAAGAGCAAGTGCTCAACCCCAGAGCTCCTATTTAGCAGGTCAGTCTCTGACAGAGAAGTATCGCAATACTCTTGGGATTACTCTCACTCAGGCAATTCTTCGTGGACTTAACCCTATTGTCAATCTTGCTCCTGTAAGTAGTGCCAATCTTGATATTGCCATAAAACGCGAAGAGTTGGTGGGGTATGCTCAAAGACTTATAGCAGATACAGAAAGAGCTTACCGCGACATTCACCTCTCAAAGCAGGAGCTGCAAATCCATGAGCAATCGCTGCAGCTTGCCCAAAGGCTGCTTTACGAGTCCCAGGAGCGTCTTAAGGCCGGACGTATCGCGGCCCTGGATCTTGCTGCCATAAAAGCTGAGGTTGCTCACAGGGAAAGTATGCTTATTGATGCTCAGACTGAATATACCCGAAAAAAATATCGCCTTATTTACCTGATGAATAGACCTGATCTGTGGAATACCAATATCCTTACAGTGGACACTTTTTTAACCCTGAGTGCTCCAGATTCACTGTCCCATCACTTGTTTGTTGCTAAAAGAATGCGACCCGATCTGAGACTTGCCCGCACTATGGAGAAAAAAGGTGAGCTTCAGGTGATTCAGACCAGAAACGGTCTCCTTCCCAAATTGGACTTTTTTATGACTTTGCAGGGAAATTCCGGTCATGAGAGTTTCTCCGATGCGATGGATTTTAGGGAATCACAGATGACAAAGTCCCTTTCCGGTGGGCTTGTGCTTGATTTCCCACTGACAAGCGGAGCTGCCCGGCAAGTTTACCGCAGGGCAAAGTTTGGCAGTGAACAGATGTGCCATTCGCTCGAAAACCTAACAAGACTTATAGAATACGAGGTTCGCTCAGCATATCTTGAAGTCTCACGGGCACAGAAACGTATTGAGGCTTCAGCTGTTTCACACCAGTTACAGCAAGAGAGACTTGAGGCTGAAGAGATGAAGCTGGCAGCAGGAAAATCAACAGGATATATGCTACTGCAGGCTCAGCGGGATCTCATCTCTGCACAGCTCGACAAAGCTCGGGCAGAAAATACCTATGTGAGTTCTCTGCTCGATTTGTACCTCAAAGACGGGACTCTTCTGGAGAGAAGAGGGGTGGATTCAATGCGATAAATGGCGACGACCCTCCCCAGTGGTATTCTTTTTCAGAATGCTGTCTGCTCAATAAACCTACCCCTTTTCGCAAAAAAAATTCCCCGCTTATATAAATAATGTGGTAAATTAACGATATGAGAGTATTTATTGTTAAAACTTTTTCCAGGAGCAGTAGTATGAAGCATATCTTTTTTACGGGAGTTCTACTTCTGATAACGTTACTTGTTGTTGGGTGCGGGCAGAAAATCACCATAGAAGAAGCTGAAAGCAGAATTGCCGACTTAAGAGATCGGGGCGTGCCAAGAAGGGAAATGACCAGAATAAGCATGTACCTTAACCATATGAAAACCGCAAAGTCAATCGGAAATTCCGCTAATTATACCAAATACCGTGATTCTCTTTACAATGCTCTCAATGATTTTGAAGAGAGAATGGGGGTGCTGCTGGAGGAGAGTGCTGCTGTAATCGCTTCTCTCAGAGCTGCTGCTGAGGAGAAAGGGGAACCCCTCAAAGGATTACATCTCAAGGAGGCCCAAAAGTTGTTTGCTACGGTCGATTCGCTGATTGAAGTCCCTTCCCCACTGCTCGCAAGGACCCGGCTGGAAACGCTTGATCTGCAGCTTGATACACTTCTGGAACAACAGGCTCTGGCGGATTCGCTGCGCAGCCATTTTGTTGGTGCATGGGTTATGGAAGAGGAATCTCCGGATAGCAGATTTAATGTTGTCAAAAGGCACGAAATTCATCTGCGGCCTGATGGGTCTCTCTACATGATGGATAGAAGCAGGGGAACTACCAGTGCAACAACAAGAGATGACTGGGAGTTTCAGTCTGAGGGTAAATGGGATCTTATGGGAGATGTTGCTTTTAAATATGTTACAAACGATAAGAGGGTACGGTATAACTTCCAGCGGCTTGATCCTGAGACAAATCGATGGGTAACAGAATCAAAACCCGCTTACGACTCAACTGTCACCGACAGTTCAAAAGACGGCTACATAACTTATGAGGTTCTTAAAAGTGATTACAGAAGATTTCCTCTGAGATAGAGGCTTTGCCCTATAATAAAAGGGAGGCTTGTTGTCATTGAGATAACAGGCCTTTTGTGTGTCTGGGACGTATTCTCCAGGGGGGGGGCTGTTTTGTAAAAGGAAAACAGCTTCCTTCTAAGTTGTCATTTGCAGGAAAGGCACTGCAATTGGCCTGCCCGCCCCATCAAAATTGTATCAATTTTAGAAAAAAAACACGCTTTTGTATCAAAAGAAGGTTTAAACTGCAGGGTTTTTTCCTGAAATCCCCTTTGTAATGGTTGTGGCACGATTTTAGCGTTGTAAAGAACTGTTTAACAACAAAGGGGACTACAATAATGAGTGCCGGAAATTGTTTTGTTGAAGGGTCGCATACTAATAATGTGCTGTCAGATATTCTGGCAAAAAAATCTGTCAGGACACTGTTTCACCCCATTTGCTCTGTCACTAAAAGGCAGGTTTTTGGTGTTGAAGCCCTTTCAAGAGGAGATTACAATGATTCGGTTTTCAGCCCGCCAGAGCTGTTCTCTTATGCGGTTAATCCGGGGGATATCCTTGATCTCGACCGGATATTTAGGGAAAAGGCGATCAAAAATTACTCTCTAGAATATAAGGCTGGTGAACAGAATCCTCTTCTGTTTCTCAATATTAATACATCGGTTTTGATCGGAAGCACCATTGGATCAAACTCTTTGGCAGATCTTGTCTGTTCCCATGGGATAGAGCCTCAGGAGGTTGTAATTGAACTGCTCGAATCTGGTATCGAAAATGAGGAGATACTGCTGAAATTTGTGAATAACTACAGAGAAATGGGGTTCCGGATTGCTCTTGATGATGTTGGGGCCGGCTGTTCCAACCTTAACCGTATGGTTGCGATTCAGCCTTCAATTATAAAAATTGACCGTTTTCTCATACAGGATATTCACCAAGAGTTCTATAAACGCTCTGTTTTTAAGGGGATAGTATCGATTGCCCATGATATCGGGGCAATGGTGGTCGCTGAAGGGGTTGAAACTGAACAGGAAGCACTGGTCTGTCTAGAAGATGGTGCAGACTATCTTCAGGGGTTCTATTTCTGTAAACCGCTACCCTCATCAGGTGATATCAGTTCTGTATCTGAAAAAAAATTGAAAACCCTGGCATCATCGTTCAAATATCACTGTTTAACCGAACTGAAGATGAAAAAAAGACGTAGTTATGAGCAGATTACGACGCTCAAGGAACTGGTGAAACAGATAACCACCTTGGCAAATCTTGACTACGATGAGATCTTCAGAAATCTTAAGGCAAAGAATTCTAATCTTGAATGTTTCTATATACTCAATGAACATGGGGTACAGCTCTCTACCACTGTAGGAGGCAATTTTCTGAGTTCTGGTCAATTGTACCAACCTGCTGGTATCGGCTTTGATCATGGGATGAAACGGTATGTCATATCTCTGCAGTCAGGTTTAACAAGATACATCTCCGGTCACTACCTCTCCCTGGCTAGCGGAAGGGTGTGTCAGACACTTGCTGAACTTATCGAATGGAAAGGGGTTAGATATATCCTCTGTATAGATTTTACCTACTGACTGGTGCGTTGTCGCAGTTGCTTATGCCAAAGTCTTTCCTGAAAAAAAATCGGCGAACGTTTTTGGCTTTAATGTTGTACTGATCTTTCCCTCTCTTATTGCCGGTCTTTACACTCCAAATCACCCCGTTCTACTACTTTCTCTATCAGCGTTTTTGCATAATTCCATATCTCTTCAGAACCCTTTTTAATCTGACTGTTAACCTTTAAAACCTTGTCTGCAGTGACATTGTGCATTTTCCAGGCATGTCCGCCATCGTAATAATTCTGCATAACAGGACCTAAACGGTCAAGTGCCCCTGCAAACAGGGCCTCTGCGGTCTCTTTGGCTTCAAATTCCTCCCAAAGCTCCAGATACTCATCTCTCTGGTCTTCGGGCAATAGACCAAAAATTCTCTCAGCGCACTTTCTTTCGTTTGCTGTCTTGTCCTTTTGATCCTCGGCATAGAGGAATGTATCGCCTGCGTCGATTTCGACAAGGTCATGGATAAGAGCCATTTTCACCACTTTTGAAATATCTACCTGCTGGTTTGAATGTTCCCATAAAATGAGCGCCATCAGGCTCATGTGCCATCCATGCTCTGCATCGTTTTCATATCGTTTGTCACTAAGCAGTCGTGTTTTTCTGAAAATGGTTTTAACCCTGTCTATTTCAATCAAAAAAGCAATTTGCCGCAGAAATCTTTCGCGCGTGTCTGTTAGGTGTGCACTCATGTTACGATCTCCCCATAGATTATATTGCTGGACTATTCAGTAAGTAAATTACGTTCTGTAAGCGGGGGAAAACCTGATTTTTTTGTTGCCTGAGGGGGCGGAGTTGCAAAAAAAACGCTCAGAGGATCTCTTATCTCTTGGACAAACGAATTCTGGCCCGATTAGTCTCCGCCGTTATCACCCGGCACCCTGTTTTACATTGCTACATATCTGTATCAAAACAGATCACCTCAGTGATGTCAACCTTTTGAACAGGTACAATTAAGCCGTTTTTCAGCTAAATGTCCCTATGGCATGAAATTAGCATAGTTGAAATCCAGGGAGGTGATACTATGGATATACCGCTTGTGACAACAAATAAACGCAGTGAAGTCGCTTTTAAATCTTGCCCACTCCTCTTAGCCGTCTGGCCGGGGTTTGGAAATGTTGGACTTGTTGCAGGAGATTATATAAGAAGAAAGCTCGATTCAAAACAGCTTGGTGCAATTGACCTGAATCAATTGTCTGTTCCTCAGTCAAGTGTTGTGGAGAATGGTCGTATCGTGCCGGTGAAAATTCCTGAAAGCACCTTACACTATACGGTCTCTCCCGACCTGATAATTTATCAAAGTGGTGCACAGCTGAATGAAACAAAGCAGATGCTTGTACTGCAAACACTTATCGATATTGCCAAAAACTACGGGGTCAAACAGATCGTCACCGTATGTGCAGTCCCTGTCCCAATGAGTCATGGGCAACCCAATCAACTCTTCTATGCTGCAAACAGCGAAGAGCTCTCGGGGAAATTGGAAAAAATGGGGGTGAAACCACTTTCTGCCGGTGAAATTGCTGGCCCGGCAGGAGTGCTTCCCGCTCTGGCAAAAGAAACGGGTATTGAGGCTGCCTGTTTAATGGTTACAATGCCTGCCTATGCAGGGGGAACGACGTACCCCAAAGCTGCAATACCACTTGTCAGTTGTCTTGCCCAAATGGAACAGTTCAGGATAGACCTCACCGAGATCAGGCGGCTTTCGGAAAGTCTCGATGAGCAATTCAGAGAAATTGAGAACAGAATCAATGAAAAAATAGCCGACATTGTACCCAATACAACTTTTGAACAGGAGTATCAATATGAACAAGTCCTTGAACAGCCGGATAAAAAAGATGAGGATGGCCTTGACCCTCTTGTTCAGGCCAAACTGGACGGGCTCTTTGAGCAGGTCAAAAAAGAGCGCTCAAAAGCCAGTGAACTAAAAAAGGAGCTGGACAGGCTTGGGTTGTTTAAAAAGTATGAAAACAGATTTCTGGATCTGTTCATCTGAACTCAGAGTACCACCACAGCAATTGGGTTGTTTTGAGTTTTTTTTCGATACATGAAGCTATGAATGAAGGGATGGGAGTAGAGAAGGATATACTATCATTTTCACAACTGTGGTATGATCCGATCTCTTTGAAAAACCGGATCATACACTATCGTAGTGGTGGCCGCTACTCGTCATTACCTTGATCATTATTGTTGTCCGCAGGATCCAGATTGTCCAAATCCACAGCATCAGGTACCAATACCCCATTAATCACATGTATTATACCATTTTCGGACCTTCTGTCTGCATCGATCACCTGATTGGTTTCGTTGAGAAAAACGTTGCCGTTCTCCACGGTTACCGTTATCTGCTCGCCCTGGGCGGTGGTGATACTTGCCAACTCGGTAATCTCAGTTGAATTCAACTCCTCGGCTGCAACATGATAGAGTAATAGTTCTCGTAATGCAGCAGAGTCTGCCAGCAGGTCGTTCAATGTCTCTTCAGGTATCTGGTTGAAGGCATTGTTGTTTGGTGCAAAAATGGTAAACGGTCCTTGTTCGAGAAGCAGTGAATCGAGCCCTGCACCAGTGAGGGCATCTCTGAGCGTGGAGAGGTTGTTGTCATCCTCAATGTTTTGGAAAATCTGCTGATCCTCTTCGTTGTTGTTATTGTTGTTGTTGTTACATCCTGGAGTGAGAAACAACAGTGAGGCGCCAAGGATTAAAGTCATTGCACAACGTTTCATGATCCCTCCTTACATAAGTTTTAAAAAATATTGATTGGTGAATTGGCCTATGTGTCTCTTCCACTGCAAAAGGTGATCCAATTAGTAACGGTACATTTCTAACGGTTTAAATAGTGCCAATCTCAAAAAAACAAGAAAGTGAAAGAGCATAAACGAGAATAGATGCCGGACACCACTTTTCTTTTGACTCTCTATAAAAGGCAAACTATTTTCCTATATATGAAACAGATACAACTCATCATGGATTCCCAGGCACTCGATCTTGCCCTTACCCGCATAACTCATCAGATTTTAGAGCATAACAATCAAATCGACTCTTTGGCTATTGTGGGAATGCAGACCAGGGGTGTCTTTCTTGCTCAACGGATTGTAGAAAAAATCAAAGACCTCGTCAATCGTCAAATTCCCACAGGAATGCTTGATTCCACGCTCTACAGGGATGATTACAGGGTTTCACTGAAACAGCCCAAAGTGAAGGCTACCGATATCCCTTTTGATATCAATACAAAAAATGTGGTTCTGGTGGATGATGTCCTCTACACCGGGCGCACCGTACGAGCTGCTCTGGATGCCCTTATGGATTTTGGCCGTCCACAAACAATACAATTGGCAGTGCTCATCGACAGAGGCCACAGAGAACTGCCTATCAGGGCAGATTATGTGGGTAAAAAAATCACCACGCTTGCCAATCAGGAAGTTTCCTTAAAAGTAAGAGAGATCGACCAACAAGACTCACTCTGGTTAACGGAACTGGAAGAAGGTAAATAGGTCCATGGGACTGCAAATCCAGCACTTACTCGGTTTGGAAGGGGTCTCGGCTGAAGATATAAAGCTGATCCTCGATACTGCCGATACATTTTATGAAGTCCTTCAGCGTGAAATTAAAGTAGTCCCCACCCTCAGAGGTAAAACGGTTGTTAATCTCTTTTATGAGGACAGCACCAGGACAAGAATCTCCTTTGAGCTTGCAGAAAAGAGGCTTTCGGCAAGTCCTCTCAATTTCTCCGCCTCCACAAGCTCGGTGAAAAAAGGGGAAACACTTAAGGACACGATACGAAATATCGAAGCAATGAAAATAGATATGGTTGTGGTACGCCACGGCGCTGCCGGGGTGCCCTACTTTCTCACACAGTGCACTAATGCTGTTATAGTCAATGCCGGTGATGGCCTCCATGAGCATCCCACCCAGGCTCTCCTTGATATGATGACCATACGGCAGAAACTGGGAAAACTGCGAGGTTTCAAGGTCGCAATAATCGGTGATATTTTTCATAGCCGTGTGGCCCGCTCAAATGCATGGGGGATGAAAACAATGGGTATGGATGTTGTCCTTTGTGGCCCTCCAACCCTCTTGCCACAGCACACTCATAGCCTTGGAGTTCCGGTAACTGATAATATCGATGAGGCACTGGAGGGGGCCGATGTGGTGATGATGCTCCGTATGCAGTTGGAACGTCAGTCAAGTGGGGTGTTCCCATCGATCAAAGAGTATCGGGAGCGCTACAGCCTTGATCTGGAAAGGGTAGCAAAACTAAAAAAAGATATTCTTGTAATGCACCCCGGGCCAATAAACAGAGGTGTTGAGCTTGCATCAACGGTAGCTGATGGCAATAACTCAGTTGTTCTCGATCAGGTAACAAACGGTGTGGCGGTTCGTATGGCAGTACTCTATCTTCTTGGGGGTGGTGAAAGTGATTAGGAAAATCGGTGATGCAACGGTCTATGAGCCTCAGGCTTCAGAGCATGCAGAGTCAGTTATCATAAAAAACGGAAGACTTATCGATCCCAAAAACAACATCGATTCTGTTGGTGATATGGTCATCTTCAAAGGTACCATACAGTCGGTGGGGAAGGATACCACTCAGGAAGAGAAAAACGCCCGCATTATCGATGCAAAAGGTGCCTGGGTTGTACCGGGCCTTATGGATATGCATGTACATCTCAGAGAACCCGGCAGAGAAGATAAAGAGACTATTCTTACCGGTACTCAGGCTGCTGCTGCCGGAGGGTTTACATCGGTGGCATGTATGCCCAATACCAATCCCGTTATTGATGAAGAGTCAAAGATTCGATATGTCCTGGGAAGGGCTGAAGGGTGTCCTTGCAGGGTTTTTCCCGTTGGTGCCATAACAAAAGATCTGGAAGGAGTGGAGCTCGCCGCGTTTGGGGAGATGGTGGCTACCGGTGCCTGTGCCGTATCTGATGACGGCAAACCGGTGAATGACAGCAGAATAATGCGCAATGCACTCAATTATTCCAAGTCATTTGATATCCCTGTTATTTGTCATAGTGAAAACGCCGATCTAAGCAGCAAAGGACACATGAATGAAGGGCTCTTTTCAACAAAACTTGGTATAAGGGGAATTCCGGTTATTGCTGAAGATATCGGGGTTGCAAGAGATCTTCTTCTTGCCGAATATACCGGTGCACGAATTCATGTGGCTCATGTATCAACGGTTGGCTCTGTGCGCCTCATACGGGAAGCCAAGAGCAGGGGAGTCAATGTTACCGCTGAAACATGTCCCCACTACTTTACTCTTATTGATGAAGATATCGGACTTTATGATACCAATAAAAAGATGAATCCACCGCTAAGGACTGCTGCGGACAGGGATGCAGTAATCGAAGGGTTAATCGATGGTACCATTGATGTGATTGCAAGCGACCATGCACCTCATGTCTCAGAAGAAAAGGACGTGGAGTTTGAGAATGCTGCTTTCGGTGTTGTCGGGCTTGAGACTTCGCTGGGAGTCACATTGAGCGCCCTTGTTCATACTGGCCTTATCACTCCCATACAGATGGTCCGCACCATGAGTATTGCGCCAAATGAAATCCTGGGGCTGCACGGCGGCACACTCTCTGAAGGTGCAAAGGCTGATGTCACAATCATTGATCCACAACGCACCTGGACCGTGCAGACAGATAAATTCTTCTCCAAATCATCCAACACTGCCTTTGCAAATGTTGAGCTCAAGGGAGCGGCGCTCTGTACCATCCTTGATGGCAGAGTTGTTTTCGAGAGAATATAGAATTAGTCAAGGCAATCATCGATAGATCAAAAAACTATCTGGCAGCATTTATCGCTGCATATTCAAGGGTCGTTGATATTGTGTGATTCCTTCCGGAAAGAACGAACCCGATTCTCGTATTTGCGCTTATCCATTTGGTTGTGTACGTTAGAAATCCAATACTTGCAGCAAACCCCCATCTGGATTCATCTTCCTTGTATAGCTCATTGGTCCAATCAAGAACCTCTTCTGTGGGTGATCCGTAAATCGGTATAAGATAGTCTTTCAGATTTTGGTAATCACGAAAATACCGGTTGGGGTTTGAATGGGGCTGTGAAATACCGCAATGGATACGTATAAGACGGTTGCTGGAAAAAATGTACAAAAGCTCAGTCCGGTAACCAAACATCTCAAGTTCATATAAAAGAGTGTCATTGCCTGAACCCTTGAGCGTGGCATCCTCCACTCTTCTCACCTCCTCCTTTGTCATATACCACTTAACCGATCTGAAGTTGCTTGCTGAATCAGCGGCAACAAGCTCGATCAGGGAGGTCTCTCCGGGAGCAGTTTTTGGTTTTTCTGCCTGTTTACTTCTTTGTGGTTGATCCGCTCTTTTCTCTACAAAGCTCCAGGTACCGTCACTTTTTAGCCGTACCTCTGTGCCATCACTTGTTACTGCAATCTGATCAGGGAAAATGGAGTAAGCCATGGTAAGCAGTACAACGGTGGTCAATACAGTGATCATTTTCATACCTCTCTCTTTGATAGTCATGTCGCCGTTTTGTACAGTGTGTGAAAAAAACTGCCCGTTTCATGAAATCCACAATTGTTCACCAGTATTTGGTTGCCGGAAAAATAATGTTGCCATTATTGTACTATACTGGATGTTAAATGTTCAATATATTCTATATCCGGTTAAAATAATTTCTTTGACACTGCTTGTGACTTATTATGAAAAATAGCTTGTTAATGAGGTGTCACAAAGATATAATCTTTAGGCAATCTGGCTCAGGAGGATTGTACAAAAGAGTTAATTCCCAGAGGAAGGGTTGGAGATATGATACAGATACCGAGGAATCACCGTAAACAGAAAGTCATTGAACAGACCTGTGCTGTTAAGGGGTGTGGGAAAGTCTTTTATGGTATTCAGGCTGCCAAATATTGCCAACACCATCGCGATCCCCAAAATCGTGACAAAAAGAGCGCTGAAACCAAAGATGTTTCCCAAGAAAACCTGGTCTTTGAGCATGAGAATACTGATGTTACACAGGTGCTATTCAAATGCGCTCTTGAGGGTTGTGGTCAGGAGTATGAAGTTAAAATCTACCCAAGGCAGTATGTCTATCCAAAGTATTGCCCCGAACATCGCAATGAGCATAAAAGGAAACAGCACATCCTGAACATGGAGAATAGAACAGGGGAGTAACTATTCCCCCCCCCATCGGTGTCGCGGTCGGCCTGGGCATCGATCTCTCCCAAACCACAATTTCCCAACGGCACTCCGTTAAACCAGCATCGGCACTTATCATACTTCAGAGCAGATTTTTCTGATCCTTGCCAGTATCTCCCCGGGATTATCGCTCTGTGTAAACTCCCTGACCATGCAGAAGTTTTCGGCTCCGGCCCTAAGTACCTCCGGCAGGTTTTCAAGATTGATGCCACCTATGCACACCGCAGGGACCGTGGCCTCCTGGAGCATCTTTTTCATCCCTTCGATACCGATAACCGGATCGGGCATCTTCTTTGTGGGGGTGGGGAAAACCGGACCGATACCTATATAATCAGGGTTTTGAGCACAAGCACGGACTGTTTGCGCCGGTGAATGAGTTGATACTCCAATAATGTGATCAGGTCCCAGTAACGCTCTTACCTCCTCATAAGCCTGGTCATTTTGGCCAATGTGCACACCATCAGAATCGATTCTCCTGGCTATCTGCGGGTAATCATTGATTATGAGGCGGGTAGAAGAACCTTGTGTTATTCTGCGCATTAGAAGCCCTGTCTTTTCGATCTCGTCTTGAGTGGCATCTTTCATTCTGAGCTGCACGAAGGGAAACTCATTGTCAACAAGAAGTTTTGTCAGGTATTCATAACCTTTGATTGGGTTGGTGAGTACGGCATAAAAACCAAATTTTTTTAACGTTAAATCACTCATTTAGTAGTCACTTTCTCTCCGGGGAGTTGTAAAAAATTCTCGATAAAGCTAAATGGTGATAAAAATATAGCTTTTGCACAAAAATAGTTATAAATCAGCCGTTCCCAAACGTAGATGTCCTTATCGTTGAAACGCTTCTCACCTAAGACTTACGATAAAAAAGGGGAAACGTTGTATTTGATTTTGAATGCTTAAATTCGAGTCGATGAAAAAAGGTGTTGTCTAAGATGAAATTGAAACATATTTTTTCTTTTCCCCATGAAAAAACAAACAAAAAACACATCAGTTCCTAACACTCCCCTAATTTGGGCCGGGATTGCGTCACCAATGGTGGTGTTCTACGGCAAACTCTTTTTTTCACTCTTCCGGAGAAATTCTCAGTGGACAAAAATCTCTTACTGACAATGGCATTCAGTGTTATTGGTGGCCTTGGAATCTTCCTCTTAGGAATGCGTTATATGTCAGATGGTCTGCAGACTATTGCAGGAAACCGTCTCAGACGTATGATCGGTATGGTTACCAATAACCGCCTTATGGCAACCGGAGTGGGCACAGTTGTTACCTGTGTCGTGCAGTCCAGCTCAATTACCACGGTGATGGTTGTAGGGTTCGTGAATTCAGGCCTGATGACCCTCCGTCAGGCTATTGGAGTGATCATGGGGGCAAATATCGGTACCACTATAACAGGGTGGATAGTGGTACTGGCAATTGGAAAATACGGGCTCCCCATAGTTGGTGTATCAGCCCTTATCTACCTCTTTTCTAAAAATGAAAAGTTGCGCTACACCGGAATGACTCTTATGGGCATAGGTATGATATTTTTCGGCCTTCAGCTCATGAACGATGGGCTCAGACCGATCAGAGATATTCCACAGTTTGTGGAGTGGTTCAGTCTCTTTTCTGCGGATACATACTGGGGAGTGATGATGTGTGTCCTTTTGGGCTGCATTTTAACCTTTATGGTCCAGTCCTCCTCAGCAACATTGGCGATTACCATAACATTGGCGACTACCGGGGTGATAAACTTCCAGACTGCTGCTGCTCTTGTTATGGGTGAAAATATCGGAACGACAATCACCGCCTACCTCGCTTCGCTTGGAACCAGTACCACCAATGCAAGAAGAGCGGCTTACGGGCATATAATCTTTAATCTTGGAGGGGCTGTCTGGATAACCACTGTTTTCCAGTTCTATATAAAAATTATCAGGGTGGTTATAAGTGTCGATCCCGATCATATGGTTCTGATGGATGGAGTCGAAACATTTCCTTATGTGGCGGCCGGTATCGCTGCTGCGCACACTGGGTTTAATGTGATTAACACCCTGTTTTTTATCCCTCTGGTTCCAGCTATTACTAAACTCCTTACCAGAGTCGTTCCTGAAAAATCAACGTTTGAAAAACCAAAACTTACTCATCTTGATTTCTTCTTGCTGGAGACTCCGATGATGGGTATCGAACAGTCGCGTAAAGAGATTGTGATCATGGGTGAGCTGAACAGGAAAATGCTCGATGGGCTCAGGAGCATTGTTAGTGATAGTGAACCTGATCACCAGGTTGTAAAAGATATATTCAGACGTGAAGAGATTCTTGATAACATGCAAAGTGAGATAACTCTGTTTCTAACGGAATTGCTTGGAGGGGGAAATATACCTCACAGTCTTTCTGAAGAAGCAAGGAGACAGATGCGCCTTGCCGATGAGTACGAGACAATAAGTGATTATATAGCAACAATCACCAAACTTCGGTTGAGGATATTGAACGCAGATGTCTCAATTCCAGATCTGATGAAATCTGAAATAGGGCAACTGCACGAATTGGTTTCTACTTACTTTGATGTTGTCAACACTAGCAATGCAACCAGAAAGAGGGCAACTCTTACCAGCGCCCTGCCCAATGGAGATCATATCACCGAAAAATTCCGGGACCTGCGTACCCGCCATCTTACAAGGCTTTCAGAGGCAAAGTGTGACCCAATGCTCAGTACCGTTTTTCCCGATATATTAAACGGCTACAGAAGGGTTAAGGATCATATCATGAATGTTGCTGAAGTTTTGAATGGTGTTAAGTAGGGAGTTAGAGAGCCCCTTCAGTCCCCCACTGAGGGAAATAGGCATAGGTGGTAGTAAGACTTGTTTCATGCTCAGCTCACCCGACTCCGGCGGGCCTTGACTCAGGGTGAGCGGAGCATTACTACTGTGTTGCTATAGTTCCCTTCAGACTTGGATTCACTGTGTAAACAATTTAAGAAGCTCCATACCCGATTCTTCTCTCACTCGGGCAGCATCTATACCCTTGAGCTCAAGGATCACAATCTCAGTCACCAACCAGCAGTCAAGCCCCTGGCGGGGACATCCGGTTATCGGTGAGTCTCCTTTGCCCATTGTGGCATGCATATGCAGTAAAGGGACACCTTTTTCGTTGGGGAAAATAGTACCTATCCCAGCTATTTCATGAGCATCTGAAAAGTTCTTAAGGACCGGGTCAAGAGGACGCTGATTCTGATCCTTTGGACCTACTACCACTTTGCCATTTTTAACCCCACCAATCATCAAGACAACTCCATGGCTTAGTTGTTCTTTTTGAGCAGTTGTTTCGATACACTCATACACATGGTCATCTTCATGAAGTCGCATTACAATACATCTGCCGATAGTGCCGATCGTATATTCCATAGTAATACCTCTGTTGAAATGTTTGAAAGGATAAAATCATGTTCAGAAAAAATAGAAAACGGAGTTGGTATGGTGGAACCTTTAAGAGTTTATTTATGCTGATTGTCTTATATCGTATTGCCCGTTCTTTTCTGCGCCATGCTGAAAAGCAGGGAATAATTCCTGAAGCGAAATCGACCGGTAAATAGAACCGGTTTCGAAGCATTGGAGTATTATTTAAATTGATTTCCTACGTCGAAAGAAATCCCCACATTCGCAAGCGTCGCCAAATTGTTTTTTGCGAACAGCATGCGACCATCTGCGAAGAATTTCATACGATTTTTCCCCAGAGATATCCTTAGTTGTGGTCCGATTCCCAATACAGTCTCTCTCTTGGGGTGAGTGACTTGTTTGGAATATGCAGAGTCTACCGGAAATAAATGAAAAGTGCCATAAATGTAGGGTGTAGTAGCTGCACCTATTGCTATACCCGGTTCAATTCGTAACCGTTTATTGGTTAATTCCATTTGAAATAGATAGCTAAGGGTACTGCCCCAGTGTTGTAGCTTTCCTTTTGTATCAACATCGGTTATTGTCAACAAACCCATAGGAGCAACATCTACATGCATCGATAGTACATTGTGTTGCACTATTTTAATTTTCCCGGAAAAGGTAAAACCCCAGTATAAACCGTATTCTGCTGCAACCCAGAGTGGAGCAATGCCAATTGTTGGCTCAATAGCTTTACCCCGGTGGGAATATGTGGATTGAATACAAAGAAATAGTAAAATGGGAACATAAAAAAATACCATTTGAGAAAAATTTTGGATTCGGTGTTTGGTTTTCATGGAGTGTAAGATCCTCCTTTCAGTGCTTCTGCAACTGCTATCAGGTAACCCTTTGTGGTCATTGTCGCACCCGAGACCGCATCAAAATCTGGCGTACTGCGATTGATCAGTTGATCGGATAATTCGTTGATCAAAGATTCGGTGATATTTGAACTCTTCCTGTCAGTTATCTTGATCTCTGTGATGATATGATTTTTCACCGAGACCTCTACCGATAAACCCCATCGGGTTCGTGCCAGTGTGCCATGATATATTCCATCTTGTTTTGAAGGCAGATCAATGGAGGGTATCTGGTAATCCCTGATTTCATCCATTCCCATTGTACCAAGTATCAACGTAAGAGCTGTCAGGATTGCAAGGGAAGAGAGAACAAACAATGCATTTTTCATTTTCTTCGACATAGCTAAAACTCGATGGTAATTGTTGATGGTGTTTCTGTTACCGTCTAAAATATTTTTTGCCAACAAAGATCAATGAAAATGCATTGATAACAAAAAGAATAATTATTAGTTGGTGCTGAGTTGCTCTGGAAAAGTACTTTGGACAGTTGATTTAGAAAGCTTAGTCATGTATTTTAAACATAGTTTTTATTTGAACATATAAAAGGAGCTTGTTGCATGACTAAAAAGAAAAGTGTCTACAAATGTGATATCTGCGGTAATGTTGTTGAATCTCTCTGGGAGGGCGGAGCTGACCTTGTCTGCTGTGGAAAAGAGATGAAAGAACTTGTCGCCAATACCGTTGATGCAGCTACAGAAAAGCATGTCCCTGTTATCGAACGTCAGGGAAATAAGGTGACTGTAAAGGTTGGTGAAGTTGCTCATCCCATGACCGGTGAACACTATATCCTCTTTGTAGAATTGATTGCCGGGGATAAGGTGCTCAGACACGATTTCAAAGTAGGGGATACTGCAGCTGAAGCAGTGTTTATGGTGGAAGAGGGTGTTGAGGTCAAAGCCAGAGAGTTCTGTAATCTTCATGGCCTTTGGGCAACTGCGTAATATCAGTAAATATTTTTCCGGAGCCCCCTTTATAGTATACACCGAAGGGGGACTTCCGGACACTCACACTGCCCACCAAAACGTGATATAGATAGGTTGGTTCTTAAACCCCCTCCGCCACCGGGGAATTTAGAGGGCTCCCATCCAGGGTAACGAGCAAATCCCACCTCAAGAGTAAAGATGTCTCTTTTTCTGACTCCTGTTTTTTAAACTCTGCGTCCTCTGCGTTAAATTCACCCTCACACTATCAACCACCCCAACGGCATAGAATAATGCTAGTGTGCACTGTTTTTTTTAGTATCAATGTTTGGTTAGTAAGCAGTTAGGGGGGGGGAAACGCAGTGAACGGAAGAGAAATAGAAAAAATAGGGTTAAGAATCAGGAACCGGAAAAGATGTAAGCAGGCGGCATTGAACAATGCCGCCTTCCCCCTTTTTCCCTTACAGCGAAGCTTTCACTGCATCGGCAACAATCTCTACACCCTTTGCGATCATATCCTCAGGAGTGTGAGAGAATGCAAGACGGAAACTGTTGTTTCGTTTCCCTGCCGGATCAAATGCACTTCCGATTACAAACGCAGCCCCGCCCTCAATTGATTTGGAAAACACATCAGAAGAGTCCATGTGTTCTGGTAAGGTGACCCAGATATAAAACCCTCCTTTGGGTGTAGTCCAGGATACACCCTTGGGCATATGTTCTTTGAGGCTGTCAAGCATGATCTGTGCTTTTCGTGCGTACACCGGACGAAGGAGCTGGAGGTACTTCTCAAGTCTTGACTCTTTGAGAAACTCAGTCGCAAGTACCTGAGTGAACGAGGAAGAACAGGCATCCATCGACTGTTTGCAGAGCTGGCATTTGTCGATTATCTCTGTTGGCGCAAGTAACCAGCCAAGGCGTATTCCCGGACCAAAAATCTTTGAAAACGATCCGGCATAACAGATTGGCACCGATTCATCGTTGACCATTGTTTTAATTGGTTGGGTAAGGACCTTGTCTGCTTGGTCAAAGTAAAGCTCTCCATAAGGATCATCTTCAAGCAGGCAGATCTTTCGTTTTCTTAACACTTCAAGTACTGCATTTTTCCGGCTCTCACTATAGATGATTCCTGCCGGATTATGAAAATAGGGGCTGAGATAGACCAGTTTTACCCTGCTTTTGTGTTTGTCCAGAGCCTCTTCAAGTTTGGAAATAATTATACCCTCATCATCCATTGGAACACCTTCTGTAATGGCTTGATACGATTTGAAGGCGGCAAGAGCCCCAATAAAACTGGGGTATTCAGTTATCACTATGTCATCGGGATCCAGCATTACCTTTGCAATTACATTGATAGCCTGCTGGGCACCGGTGGTGACTAGCAGGTCCTGGCCCTCTAGGTTGAATCCCTTTGAGGCAAGGTACTCTTTTAGTCCTTTTACCAGTGGTGGTAAACCCTCCGTTGGGCCATATTGCATTGCTGTCTGCTTGGCCTGAACTGAGAGGCTTGCGTAGATTTCATCCAGTGTATCGATCGGAAACAGTGAATTTGCAGGCATTCCACCGGCAAAGGAGATCAATGAAGGATCGGCGGCAAGCTTCATGAGCTTGCGGATTTCTGATGAACGCATTTTTTGAGCACTGCTTGAAAATCTGATCATGTGAAAAGCCCTCTTTTTTGAACGGTGTTTAAGGCTGAAGAAAAAGTGTAACTGGTTTCTGTTCACGAAAAACATGGAGTAAAGATCGGTCACTCCTGCGTATGTCAACGCAGTCAATGGCAAAAAAAATATAAAAAATGTGCGACAGCACTGCTACTGTATCATCCTGATGGGCAGTTGAAATCTATCCTGCTTAATAGACGCAGGATGGATATCAGATAAAGGGTCATTACATAAACAGAACTTCTTGGTGCTGGATACCTTACGCTTCTAGAATGGCAGTTACAAGGCAACTCGGATATCATCGAAAAATCTGCCAGTTCTGAACAGAAACTAATTACCATCCCGCAAATCTGCTCACCGTCTTCTTTATGCACATTGTCGCTTACATATAATATACAATTTTGGGATTAATGAAAGAACAGTTGCAAAGAAAAGCTCCCTCAGTAAGTAAGTGTATCGGTTGTATGGAGGGGAGATTTGCTGCAAAATAAAATTTTCCCATGCCGGGGTTATTCCAAACCGATACCACTTAATCTTTGGAAAATTGTGGGTGGAGAATTAATTTTTTAAATTGATTTGATCTTTGTTTAATCCTGTCCTACAGTGTCTGAAGAGAGATGATGATTAGAAAATTGGTTATTATTACAGCTGCTGTGACTTGGTGTATCGCGCCACTCAAAGCAGATACCGTGCTGCTCAACGAAATTACCTCTCTTGAAAGTGAATTACAGCGAATCAATACAGAAAGAGAGAGAAATCACCTTGAACTACAGCGTGAACAGAAAGAGTTTGGCGAATACGCCAAAAGAGTTGAACAAAGAAAAACGTCCTACAATGATGCAATAGATTCCCTGAGGGAGCAGACGCACATTACCGCAGGCAAAAGAGACTCACTGCTAAGTGCCGTCACCGGTATAGAAACAGCCATACGGCAGCAGGAACTGCTCCAGAATTCTATCAGAAGACAGTTGATTGCTTCCTGTTCTGGTCTGCTCAAAATTATCGAAGAGCTGCCACCGGCTGTTCGCGGGCAAACAAACAATACACTTCAGCACCTTAGAAGCGAACTGGAATCGGGTAGAGTTGGTAATGCCGAGGCTTTTCAGAGGTATGTCTCGATAGTTGCCAGAGCAGAAGATCACTCTTTTGAGATTGATGTAAGTGAAGCTGATTCTCCGATTCAGCAGATCCGTGGTACCGTACACAGAATTCGGATAGGAAACTTCTTTGAAGCCGTTGCAGACCCTAAAGGGCAACGAATCGCTTTGTGGACCGGGTATGATAACAAGGGTGAAGTGCAATGGTTGATCAGTGATGACCCTGATATGGCTGCAGGTATCATAGAAGCTGTAAAGATAAGAATGGGGCAGGCAGTTCCTTCGTTTGTCGAAATTCCCTTCGGTACAGAGGAGAAGGAATGAAAAAAGTCACACTGCTTACTGCTCTGCTGCTGTTTTCGGCAACACTCTTAAATGCGAACCAACGCGCAAACAGCAAAGAACTGTTGGATCGAATGAATGCTTTAAAAGAGACCGTAAGGGCTTCAAGAGACTCATTGCAGTGGGAAACTGCTGAACGTTGGAGAGTGAGGCAGGAGTCGGTAAGGCAGAGAGAAAAAGACAAACAAGAGATAGGTGCCCTTAATGATCTGCAGAGTGAAATGTTCAATCGGTTGACATTTCTGCGTGAGGAAAAACTGGCCGCTCAAAGACGGCTTGAAAGCGCACAGGCTGACCTCAGAATCAAACAGGATGAGTGGCGCTACACCAGAGCCGTCATTAACGATATCTTTGGAAGCTATGCCGATAGATTATCCGGCTCCTTTCCCGTGCGTATGGAGCAAGACAGGCTTGAACTGGAAAATATCCGCAGCACTTTTTCTGAATCGGGAAATGCTGTTTCGGTAATTAAAGATTTTCAGAAGTTTGTTGACAAAAGGTTGGTGCAGGCAAATGCGGTAAGCTTTGAAAGCAGCAGATCAATCTCTGATCAGGGCGAAACCTTGCAGCTGATGTTTGCACGGTTCGGGAATGTGTTCGGCTACGGACTTGAAGAATCCGGAGAGTTCTATTTTGTAAGGCAAACCGGGAGGATGGGGCACACCAGGTATTCTGTAGCAAAAGTGGAGACTCCTGTACTCGAGAGATTTCTCCGGAATAATTTTTTTGGGTGGATAGATTCCCAATCCATTAATGGGCCGGTGCTGGTTGATATTTTACAAAATGAACACTCCTCTGCACTGGTGCAACAGAAGGCAATATCGCTGCAGGCTAAAGCAGGAGAGTTTTTCAGGTCCGGTGGGCCCGTGATGTATCCTCTTATCACCATACCTTTGTATGCCCTGATACTTGTCTTTATAAAAATATTTCATTTAGGTGGAAAGCTTCCTGCCAACAGGAAAATAGTTGCACAGGCGGATAAACTTCTGGATAACAGAGATATTGAAGGTCTTAAATCGTTTCTTGAATCAAAAAAAAGTATGCCGTCAAAAGTCGGAATGTCGATTGTTACAACAATCGGTTCCGGAAGAGAGGCCGCTGAAGATGTCGCAAAGGAGATTCTACTTGCCCAGACCTCTTCCCTTGGACGCCACCTCAATACCCTCGCCGTATTGGCTGCAGTGGCACCTCTGATGGGACTTTTGGGAACCGTTACCGGTATGATTACCCTTTTTGATGTTATTACTACCTATGGTACAGGTGATCCCAAGCTGCTTGCTGGCGGTATCTCTCAGGCGCTGGTAACTACTGAGACCGGACTGATTATTGCCGTTCCTATCCTTCTGGCCCATAACTTCTTACGTAACAAGAAAACCCGTATAGTTGCCGATCTCCAGTGCTTTGCAATGCATCTGATAAACCGGCTTTCTCTGGAGAGTGATAATCAATGATGAGGGTAACAGAGGAGATCTTTTCTCAGGGGGGACTTATTCTTCCGACGCTTTTTCTTGTATCGTTTGTAATATGGTACAGCGGTTTTTTGTCGCTTTATAGGTTCTACACCTTTCATCGCGCAAGAAAGAATTTTATGGCCGGTATGGATATGCTCCTACACGGTGAAAATTATGAACCCCACACAGGTAACAGCAGATTTGACACACTGCTCATACTTTTTAAAAGAGTTCCGGAGAAGAATGTCAAGATGTTTAAAGTGCTCTACAGAGAATTTCTGATGGGTGCTGTTGGGGACCTCTCCCAGGGCCTCACCACCATCTCGGTGTGGATATCTGTTGCACCGCTCCTGGGACTTTTGGGAACGGTGACCGGAATGGTTGCAACATTCAGAAGTATTATGCTCTTTGGTACAGGAAGCCCCGGGTTCATGGCCGAAGGGATATCTATTGCACTTGTTACAACTAAAACCGGTCTGGCTGTTGCCGTTCCTGCGCTGCTCTTTCATCTCTTTTTGGTAAATATGAGAAATCGGTTGAAACAAAATCTCATACAGGATGGGAAAGTTGTTGCTGCAAAAATTTCCGTTGGGGAGACGGTATAGAAATGTTTGATGATTTTGAGCTTATCGATGACGACTCCGGCGGCGCAGATGTAAATGTGTCTCCTCTCATAGATATGGTCTTCATTCTGCTTATCTTTTTTGTTATTACAACCAACTTTAACAGACAAACGGGTGTGGATGTCTCTAAGCCGCAGGCAAGTTCTGCTGTTATGCAGCAGCAAAAAACCCTGCTTGTAGGCATAACAAGGGAAGGTACAGTTCATATCCATGGACGACAGGTCGCTATCGAGCGATTGCCCGAGCTGATCTCAAGGGAACTTGATAAAGATCCTCAGATTTCAGCTGTAATTGTGGCAGACAGAGATGCCTCTATCGGTAAAGCGGTTGAGGTGATGGATGTCTGCATCCTTGCCGGTGTGCAGCAGGTCTCCATTGCAGCGGATAAACCATAATTGTTATCGGTACTGAATGTGATGAAAACAATCCTCAAAAATACACCACTCCTGATTGTTGCAATTGCAGCCCTTCTACTCAATTTTATTCTGTTTTTCCTCCTCTCTGTGTTAGGAGATATTTTTCCCGAGGAGCGTGAGGAGTACACCGAAGAAGCATCCAGGGTTGTCTTGTTCGAATACAAAAGACCCGAACCGGAGCGTGAAACAGAATCCGTCCCCACGCTCCATGATATATCCACTGCCGCTCCATCCACGGGGATGCATGAAAATATCTCAATGAATTTTTCACCCGATCTCTCTGTGGAAACCGGAGGAGCTGGTGTTGCGGTCTCCGGGCAGAACCTATCTGCTTTGGTACTCGATGAAAATGAGACTGACAATCCACTCGTCGCGGTCTATACTCCGCCAATTTCCTATCCAAGAAGAGCGATGGATCTTGGAATTGAGGGTACACTGGAAGTCATGCTCATAATTGAAACAGATGGCTCCGTTATGTCTGTTGAAATAGTAAAATCACCCCACCCAAGTTTCACCGCTGCAGCAAGAGATATGATTGCCACCTGGAGATTTCAGCCTGCAACCAATAATGGGATACCAGTACGCGTAAGAGCTGTTCAGAGTATAGAGTTCAGGCTCAATTAAAAAAGGGAGCCTTGTCATGGCACCCTTTCTAATAAGTAAAATCATGTTTGTCGTTACTGTAAAGCTATATCGCCATCGATTGTAACAGTCCCAACAGATCCAAGTTTAACCTCGATTGCTGCCCGGCCCTTTGGTGGTTTATCCGGTCCAACCCAATCAAGTGTAACTGAGTAGTTTTCATCCTGCCCCGGTACAACTGTTATTGTTATAATTTTTTTTTATTCTGGGCGCCTGCCGAGGACGGCACCGGTTCTCCTCCATGCTCG
>SKJJ01000183.1 GCA_007115975.1 Chitinispirillum sp. | reverse complement strand
CGCTAATAATTTTATTGCGAATGAGAATTCTTCTTCTCCTGAAGGGTATGATAACCTTACCTATTTCACCTATCATAACCCTTATAATGAAGAATGGGTTGTCGTAAAGGGAGAAAAGCACATCAACAGAGGGTCCTCCTCCCTCACCTTCAGCTATGGAATGGAAATAGCCGATAAAGAGAATCAACTACCGCTCTTTTGGGCAATATCTGTTCCCTTTCAACTTGGAAAGGAGTGGGGCGTTGCCGGATTCGGGGCAGAGCTAGGTGTGAAATTCGGTGTGTATTAAGTAAATAGGGCAGGGGAATTGTCAAAAACCCCTTGCCCCTGTTTGTCTGAAAAGCCACGATTGTTCAGCAGACTCCGGTTACTTTACCAATTCAATAAGGGCGTCCAAAAAGCCATAGAGTAGGCAAAGGCCCCACAGAAAAGATACCTCACTGTTTAAAGCGCGGGAAACAGCCAGGCAGTTTGCTCTTTAGGGAGCTGGGAGTATAGCCAAGATCTATTACGGCTTCGCTGGGGTCAAGGTTTGCATGCTGAGTAATCCCGGCGATAGTACTCCATCTCAGAGGCGGACGCTTCATAAAAATCCCCAGTATTTGTGCAATAACAGTACACACCGCTATCGGAATCGGAACAATCAACTTACTTTTACTGCCACTCAACGAAAGGAGCAATCTACTGAACTCTTTGATCTCTATTGAATCCGGTCCACTGAAGTTGTAGATTTTTCCTGTAACCTTTTTTGTGACACCCGCTTTCACAAGCCCATCAATTATGTCCCCTATATACACCGGACTTTTTAATGCTTTTCCACGTCCGATAAAGGGAACGACCGGGAACTTTCTGAGATAGTTCAGGAACATGTCGAATTCAAGGCCACCCTCCTCACCATAGGCAAGAGTCGGTCTGATTATGGTGTAAGGAATGCCGGACTGCACCACAATCTCCTCCGCCTTGCGTTTTGAAAGAGAATAGGGGGTAGGTTTTGGGTATACTACCGATGCAGAGGAGATATAAATAAAGTGGGAGACACCACTCTTGTGCGCCTCTGCTATAAGGTTTTCGGTGCCACGAACGTTTACTGAATCGTAAACTCTTTGATCATCAGCAATAATCACTGCAGCAAGATGATAAACTACTGATATGTTTTTACAAATACCTTTAAGGTCATCCTTTTGAGCTACTGACCCATAGATGATTTCAGTAGCTGTATTTTCAAACTCTGCGGCATTTGGATCTCCGGCAAGCGCAAGAATACGGATTACATGACCCTGTTCCTGAAGCCTTCTTACAAGCACCCTTCCCATTGCACCGGTGCCTCCGGTTATTAAAATGGTTTTTTTCATCTATACTTTCCCTGTTTGTAGTGCAATAATACTGTAAGTACCTGAAGTCCGTATTTTACAGGGTTAAGATATGATTTTTCATCTGCATAACGGGTAGGAATAGGTCGCTCTGCAAGGGATAACCCTCTGGTGCGGGCACTTGCAATAATTTCCAAATCGATCTGAAATCCTCCACTCAACTGCTCAAATGGTATTGTTGAGAGCGCTCTTTTACTGTAGAGTAAAAAGCCGCTGTGATAATCTGAAAAATTCATTCTGAAAACTTTGTTTTCAAGTGCGACCAGCAGTTTTCCTGAGATGTATTTGTAAAAAGGCATTCCGCCACTAAGAGCCGTTCCGGATGCATGACGTGATCCTTGCAACAGGTCGATTCCGTTGTGGGCCATCTCCAGGATCAACGGCGTCATATGCTCCGGGGGGTACTGACCATCTGCATGAAGGCATACTGCATAATCGCACTGTTCGGTGCGGCATAGGGAGAGCCCCTTTTTTACCACCTCCCCATACCCCCGATTTTTCCGGAAGTGGTGAGGTTTTATCTTCTGGTTTTTAAACGCCAGTGAATCGATCAATTGGCCGGTATCATCAGTTGAACCGTCATTGATAATCCATACAGAAGTGATCTCATCCCATAAGGGTTTTGGAATTCGATCTATAACCCCCTCAAGGTGATTGACTGCGTTGTAAGCGGGGATAAATACCGATATTTTCATGTAGAGTTTTTTACGGTCTTGAAATGTTCGATAAATGAGAGCATGGATAATTGTATAGTTTGCGATAACCCCGTTTTTGGTTTCCAGCCCAGACAGTCAACTGCTTTTCTGATATCGGGGATTCTTCGGTCGGAGTCGTCATAACCTTCACCGTAGAATTCCTTGCCGCTGATAGACCCGATTGAAGATCGAAGATAGGCTTTGCCACGGATTTCGCCGTACATTTGATGCATCAGCGATGCAAGGTCCCTGATAGATATCTCATTGTCAGGGTTGCCGATGTTGAAGATCTGACTTCTTGAACTTTCTCTATTGTCAATAATTGCCATTACCGCATCTATGGCATCGTCGATATAGGTAAAGCATCGGCGGTTATTCCCGCCATCAACCAGTTGTAACGGCTTTTCAAACAACAATGCGTCCATGAAACAGGCAAATACCCTGGGGATACCTTCACCCTCCAACCCCGGCAAAAAATCCATCCGTGGGCCAATAAAATTAAACGGGCGCACGATGGTGTATTCTAAACTATTACTCGTTCCATAAGCGTAAATGACACGTTCAAGCAGTTGTTTCGCACATGCATAGCTCCAGCGCTGTGCTCTCACAGGCCCAAGTATTAGCTGTGAAGTATCTTCGGTTAAAACCCACCTGTCAATAGAACCATCTTCATCCATGGCAGAAGAATCACTAAGGGACATTGCAGTTTTTCCGTACACTTCACTGGTTGAGAAATGAATAAGTCTGGTTTGATACTCATGGCAGAGCTTCACGATTTCAAGGGGTAGAGTAAAATTAGAATCAATTACTTCAAGGGGTATTGTTGTGTAAAGAGAAGGGTTGCACAGTGCGACAAGCGAAATGACGGTGGAGGATTTTTCAATACTGGGCCTGAGCAGCTCTATGCTATGAGCATCTGCCTTGACAAAATCAAACCTGCTGTTACCGCTGAGATGTCTGATTTTTTGGTCTGAAATGTCTATGCCTGTTATTTGCCCATAATCACCGCTGTCTAAAAGTCTTTCAACAAGGTGTGAACCGACAAATCCTCCGCATCCAAGAACGCAGACTGTTGGTAATTCCTTTTTGTTTTTCATAGATTTATTATTTATCCGTAAACATTTTTGTAAAGGTGAAAGATGTATATAAAAATGCTTTGCTCAGCATCGCATTGTGCCGCTCTAAATATAGTTTATATCTGTACTGTTTTACCTGCAATTCAAACGGCCTATGATTAATACCTTACTCCAAAAGTGTCAGACACCTTTGCCTTCCTGGTACATCTTTTATAACAACAATATAGCTCTTATAAAAGAAATTATGCAGTACTAATTTCTATATTCGTTCCATATAAAAGGAACACTTTGTTCTCGATTTAAAACATTCTTCTTCAACTGCCTCTATATTAAAACCAGAGGGTAGTATAGTGTCCGGTTCGCTATTGTCTGTTGCAATACCAAAAAGAATATTCTTTGTTCACCTGATTTCTTAGGGGGTTAGTAAATGAGGTCGTCCTCGGTCATCAAAGCAACTTTTTTTCTGCTGTTTGTCGGATTTGTAGCCGCTTATGCACAAGGCTGGTCGGTCTATGCCACGCGCAACAGTGGCAAAGTATATGTACAAAAGGTTGGAGGAAACCCTCAGGAAGTGTACAACGCAAGCCGTGGCAAGGCCGTTCACGCACGCTGGTCGCAGGATGGTACGACTATATTCTTCAATATCGGAACTAATATCTGGGCTATGGATAATGATGGTAAAAATCAGAGAAAAATTGGTTCAGGGACCACTGGCCGTGGAAGCACAATGTCTGCATATCTGCCGGAACCCAAATCGGTTCTGGTTGTGGATGGTCGATCTCTACACAAAATTAATGCAGTTACAGAGAAAAAAGAGCTTGTGGCAAATTTTACCAATAACCCAGCGGCCTTCTATGGGGAGATAGATATCAGTGCTGATGGTACACGTGTTGCAGCAAGGCTGGGAAACAATCTTTACAAAGCGACTATTAGAAACAAGTCCGGAACATGGCAAAGATATGCAGGATACTGCTCCGCAAGTCTTAGTCCCAACGGACAGTGGCTTATAGAAAATCAGCGGGGCCATAAGACTATGGATTTGATCCCATTTGGCAGCGGATCCAAAAAAACGATGAGAATCTCTCTAAGCACTACCTTTGATAATCAGTCATTTGCGCCGAATTCTAATGACTGGATTTCGGTTCTTTTTGATAACGGACCAACAAATTATGGCGATAGAGTGGGGGCCCATCAGGTCAGTACAAACAAAACGGTAATGGTAGGTAAATTGCCCGGAAGTGAACTTACGATGTACCCGGATTTTTATGTTACAGCCGGTAATTTGCCCAATCCCGGGGGTTCGGTTACACCACCGAACTACTCCCTTTCTACCAATACAATCGGTCAGGGTGCCGTTTCCAGGGCTCCTGATGCCACCAATTATGCCTCCGGCACAGAAGTCACCCTTACTGCTAATGCTGCTTCAGGGTGGACATTCAGTGGCTGGAGTGGAGATTTAAGCGGAGCGACTAACCCTGCAAAGGTTACCATGTCCGCCAACAGGACGGTTACTGCCACCTTTACCCAAGTTACACCATCAAATTACACATTTACGACCAATATATCAGGAGAGGGTACTGTAACCAGGTCTCCTGATGCCACAAGTTATGCTTCCGGCACAGAAGTTATCCTTACAGCCAGCGCTGCCTCAGGCTGGACATTCAGTGGCTGGAGTGGAGATTTAAGTGGAGCGGCTAACCCCGCAAAGGTTACCATGTCTGCCAACAGGACCGTTACTGCCACATTTATCAGTGAGAGTGCGGTTGTATCTATTCCGGGGACCATTCAGGCTCAGGATTATGATGCTGGTTCAACTACGCTTGGTACCAACACAAGTGCCAGTGAGGGTGGGGATACATATGTGGGTGCTATAAACACCGGTAGCTGGATGGAGTACAATGTCTCTGTAGAGCAGACTGGCAGATATGTTGTACAATTCAGGGTCGCAACACCCAATGATGATGCAGTAATGGTGATGAAAAATCAGGGTGGTGATGTTTTGTGCCAGTTTTCAATTCCTGTAACCGGAGAATGGCAGATATTTACAACTGTTTATGATACGGTAGATCTTGTGCAAGGAAATCAGACTCTGAGACTTGAATCGGTGGAAGGCCGGTGGAATATTAACTGGTTTTCTTTTGAACTGGTATCAGAGACATCTGTTAAGAGAAAAAGTAGTGGTATTAGCCCCAACTCCTTGTCAGTTCATAGTGGGAGTGTACACTACACACTGTCTCAGTCATCTGATGTTTTCCTTGGAGTGTATGATATAAGAGGACGTCTGTTCCATACCAGCAATGTTGTAAACGCACAAACTGGGACACATCAGATCACTCTTCCCCTGCAAAAATTGTCCAATGGCAAATATATTCTTGAGTTCAGAACTAATACTTCACATGAAAGAAAGGTGTTTACGGTACATTGATGTCACTGATAGTTAAAGTCCAAAAGGAGGAGCAGATGAGTAGAAAAATGTATACTGTGTTCATGTCCCTTGTCGTGTTACTTGTAATAGTAGGTGCAAACGCACAGACAGACAAGATATTTGAAGAGGTCGACGGCCTTCTTTCTGTGGAGGCGGAGCACTGGTGGGAGCAGGATAAGACACAACATAGAGAGTGGCTTCTTGTTGATGCTGATACCCCGGATAGAGACAACCAGGGGAACTACTCATCAACTGCAAGCGGGGGAGCCTATATGGAGATACACCCCTTCACCAGAAGGCAACATGGTGATCCGTTACAGCGTGGAATAAATTTTTCAAATAATGGTGGAGAAACCTGTATTATAAAATACAGAGTCTATTTCAATAATCCCGGCAGGTATTATGTGTGGGTTAGCACTCATTCCAGAGGTACTGAAGACAATGGAGTGCATGTCGGTTTTAATGGCAGATGGCCTTCAACTGGAGAAAGAATACAGTGGTGTAGGGATAAACGCAACTGGAGTTGGGAGAGCAGACAGCGGACCAGCGCTGAGCATTGCGGAGTTCCGGGGCTAATATATCTTGATGTAACTGATACAGGACTTCAAACGATAGAATTTTCGCTGCGTGAAGATGGATTCAGGATGGATAAATGGTTCATGACCAAGGATCGCAATTTCTCAAGGCCCGCTGTTAATAGCCCGGGTCCCCCGGAGTCGCCCATATATGGTGTAGATCTTCCATCTGTATCTATCACTTCTCCTGAAAACAATTCTGCTTTTGCAGAACCAGCCGATATCACCATAACTGCAGATGCTTCAGTTGAGGATGGTTCGATAAGTAAAGTTGAATTTTTCAACGGTTCTGACTTGCTTGGTGAAACTACCAGTTCTCCATACGGTTATACCTGGAACGATGTACCCGCCGGTACTTATCATTTAGCTGCAAAAGCTACAGATAATGAAGGCCGGTCCCGCACATCGGGCGCTGTTAGAGTGACGGTAAGTCAAACAGTCACTATTCCGGGGACAATTCAGGCTCAGGAATATTCTGCCGGTTCAAGCACTCTTGGAACAAACACTTCCGCCAGCGAGGGAGGGGATACATACCTGGGGGCCATTAACACTGGTAGTTGGATGGAGTATCTCGTTTCAGTAGAGCAGGCTGGAAGATATGCTGCAGAATTCAGGGTCGCAACACCCAATGATGATGCGGTGATGGCGATGAAAAATCAGGATGGTGATGTTTTGTGCCAGCTTGAAATTCCTAATACCGGTGCTTGGCCGACATTTACAACTATCCGTGATACAGTTGAACTTGAAGAGGGAAGTCAGACGCTGAGGCTGGAATCGGTTGAAGGACGGTGGAATATCAATTGGTTTAAACTGGAGGCGCTCTCGGGAACCAATGTAAAACAGGTTCAGAATTTAAGCCGTGGTAACCAATTGAGTATCGAGAATGGTGTGCTGCGATACATGCTTTCTGAAAATGCAAATGCTGCAATAGCGGT
>SKJJ01000070.1 GCA_007115975.1 Chitinispirillum sp. | reverse complement strand
TAATTGTGTACAATAGCACTGCTACCCTACCATTCTAAACAACAGAGACAAAACTACCCGGGTATGAGGACACTGATTGTATTCTGAACAGATACTAATCAGCGGCCACTATTTTGTCAGGTCAGATTCCTGAAGTCATTTGACAATGACGTTTTATCTATGTATTTATGATAAAGGCGGTGGGATACCCGTCTTGCGGGGGGGTGACGCAGAGAGTGCCCCCTTGGAAGTTTGCAATAACTGAAAAACACCGGTGTGCGAATGACATTGGATCCGCTCACCCTGAGTACAGGTCCGCCGTAATTGAAGGGTTCCGGATAGTGTCTGTTTATGTTTTAAAAAAAAGATCGACACAAACCAATTTTTGCCTGGCATACAGAGGAGGAAGCCTCTCAAAAATTCCTCCAAGGGGGGCTTTCTGAGGAGGACACTTAATCACATTGACCAACAGGATTGACGTATGCACTTTAAACCGATTTGTATTCTTTTGATGATCTCTCAGCTTCTTCTCTCTTCATTGTATGCACAAGAGATTCAAAAACCGTTCTCTGTGGCGTTAACCGGCCAGTACCCCCCATTCAGTTTTTATAGTGGTACAGGAGAACTTACCGGCTTTGATGTTGACATATCAGGGGCAATAGCCGAGAAGCTGAATCGTGATCTGCGAATCATAACCACCGAATGGGATGGAATTCTCGCAGGGTTATTAACCGACCGGTACGATGCGATTATCGGCTCAATGGCAATCACCCCCCAGAGAGCACAACGGGTTCTTTTCTCCGACCCCTACTACATCTCAGGTGCCCAGTTCTTTGTTCACAGAGAGGACAGGGAGAACATAAGTGGTATAGAAGACATGGCGGGTAAAAAGGCCGGCGTAGTACTGGGTGAGACATTTGAGCACTACCTCAGGGAAAACCATCCAGAGATAGAGGTGGTTACTTACCGAAGCACGGTTGACATATTTCAGGACATGAACAACCGGCGTATCGATGCCTTTTTAAGTGACCGGCTTGTAGGTCTGCACCAGATACACTCTGCAGAAATGCCTTTTGTACCTGCCGGGGAACTGCTCTATGAAGAGCAAATGGGTATACCGGTGAGAAAAGAGAACACTGAATTGAACACAGCCATCAACATGGCTCTCCAGGAGTTGCAGAGGGAGGGTGTGCTGGATACAATTCATGCCCGTTGGTTCGGTCCGCAGACTACCCTCCAAAGCTCAGATATAACCAGAGAGACTGTGGCAGCAATGTTTCTCAGAGGTTTCGCCGTTACAATCAAAGTGGCTTTTTTGTCACTTCTGTTCGGCCTAATTTGTGCGATACCCGCAGGAGTGCTGCTGCACACTGAGCCTAAGGGGTGGTATACCGTTGTCCGGGCTTTTACCGATTTTATCAGAGGCACCCCTGTTCTCATACAGCTTTTTTTCGTTTACTTTGGAGCGCCACAGATTGGGATCTCCCTCTCTCCGGTAACATCGGCAGTACTAACTTTAACAATTAATTCTGCGGCCTATATGTCTGAGGTGATTCGTTCCGGTCTGATGTCGGTTGACCCTGGTCAGGCAGTAGCTGCCAGGGCTCTGGGGCTCAATCGTCTCCAGCAATTCATACACGTAATATGGCCCCAGGCGTTCAGGATTTCTCTTCCACCACTGGTCAACTCTGGAGTTGCCCTGTTGAAAGATACTGCACTCGTTTCCGTTATATCGGTAAGTGAAATCATACGGGAAGCACAATCGGTTATCAGTGTCACCTTCGACCCCATGCGTTACTATTTCTTGGTTGCCGTGATGTTTTTTATCTTTACCTATCCACTTATGAGACTTGCAGGAAGAATCGAAAAAAATCTTAAAAGTAGGGGTTTTTCAGTATGATAGAGATCTCAAACCTACATTTTTCGTACTCCGACAATGAACCGGTTCTTAACAACATCAATGCTTCTTTTGATGACGACGGGAGTATTTCGGCAATAATTGGCGAGAGCGGATCGGGAAAAACAACTCTGCTTAAGTGTCTTGGTCGTTTTATTGTACCACAGTCAGGCAAGATTATTGTTAAGGGTAACGAGATACATTCAATAGATGAAAAGGCTTTCAGAAAGATGGTAGGAATAGTGTTCCAGCACCTCTACCTTTTCCCTCACCTGACTGTAATGGGGAACCTCACCTTGGCTCCTGAAAAGGTGCTGAAAATACCTCTTAAAGCGGCGCAGGAAAAAGGGTTTACTATTCTTAAACGCCTTGGTCTCGATCATCTGGCAAAGAGCTACCCCGCACAGCTCAGCGGCGGCCAGGCACAACGGGTTGCAATTGCCAGAGCACTGGTGCTCGACCCGGATTACCTTCTTCTTGATGAGCCAACTTCCGCACTTGACATAAACACAACAAGAGATTTCGGCAACTGGCTGGTTCATCTTCAGGAACGGACAAAGTTTATCATTGTTACTCACGATCTGCCTTTTGTACATGACATCGCGACTCATGGCATTCTTATAAAAAACGGGAGTGTTGTTGTTGAAGGGGATATTGGGGAAATTACTGATGCATTTACGGATGTGGTGAGTGGGGTTTCATCTGCCCGGGCATGACGGGAAGAGTGCCCCCGACGGAGGCCTTTTCTGTAGTTGAATGTTCGTTTTCATGCTCCGCTCACCCTGAGTCCCTAGTCGAAGGGTTCCCGTTCCTTTCCTTGCCTACTATCAACACACAGGAACACTTCGATACGGCCAATCGGAATCCCGATGTAAAATCGGGACTCAGTGTGAGCGGATTTGGAGCAGACTGAACAAGGTGAGCGAATTTTTAGAGTAGAGTGTCGGGGGGGTGAATGGGAATTCACATCTTTCTCTCTTCTTACCCCCCGACACCCCGCACTCGACACTTGGATTTGGACCGGCCCCTCGATACACCAGCATCGGCAGTGCTGGCGCTCGGGGACCAGGAAACAGGGCCGCATCTGGTTGCCCGCACTCGGAGATCAATGAACAAGACCAAGCAAAGTGAAAAACACAAGGAGTAAAAGATGAAAAGAAGTTTCATTTCTTTATTAGCTGCAGTTTCCCTTCTCTTTTTAGTCGGTTGCGGGGGAGATCCCCAGCTTTCGTTTATGGTTGGCGGGGCTCCCAATGAGATAGCTTACTGGGAATCGGTTGTCAGGCAGTTTGAACAAGAGAGTGGCATACCGGTAAAGATTATTCGCCAGACCACAGATACCGACCAGAGAAAACAGAGTATTATAATGGCATTGAGGGGCAGACAGAGCGATCCGGATGTGATGCTTGTTGACGTGGCCTGGATCGGTCAGCTTGCAGCTTCAGACTGGCTCCACCCGCTTGATGAATATGATATTGATGTTTCCAACTTTTTCGAGAGTGTCATCTCACTTGCCAATATTTATGACGGTAACCTCATTGGTGTCCCACTCTATGTGGATGGCGGGCTGCTCTATTACCGCAAAGACCTTCTGGAAAAATACGGTTTCGATGCTCCCCCGCAACACTGGGAAGAGCTTCTGGAGATGGCCCTAACCGTTCAGGAAAATGAGCGTCATCTCAACCGTAATTTCTGGGGGTATGTATGGCAGGGGGCACAGTATGAGGGACTGATATGCAACGCACTGGAGATCTTTACCTCTGCAGGAGGCGGCATACTGGACGAACAGGGAAACTCTATTGTATCCAGCCCAAATACTATCAAAGCACTGGAGTTTATGAGATCACTTATTCATGAGTACATGGTTTCACCTCCCAACACCTATACCGATATGCGTGAAGAGGAGGTTCGTATGGCGTTTCAGGCTGGCAATGCCCTGTTTCAGCGCAACTGGCCCTATGCCTGGAGTCTTCACAATGCAGATGATTCCAAAGTGCAGGGCAAGGTGGGTATAGCACCTCTGCCATTCTACCCGCAACACACCAGTGCAGCAACCCTTGGTGGTTGGCATGCGGTTATTTCAACGTTTACCGATGTACCAGAGCAGGCTGCAGCATTTTTAAGGTATATCACCTCCTATGATGTGCAAAAAGAGATGACCCTTAATCTTGGGTGGAACCCGGGTCGTATCGACATCTATGATGACCCCCAAATAATGGAAACTCTCCCCCACCTTGTCGAGCTTAAACCAGTTTTTGAAAATGCTGTGCCCCGCCCTATTGTTCCTTACTATGCAGAAATTTCTCAGGCACTGCAGGAACATCTCAACGCGGCTCTTGCCGGACAAACATCACCTGAAGATGCCCTTAAACAGGCAGACAGAGCGATCACTGCCATCATTAGCACCTATGAACAGAATTAAACATCTGTTGGCAAATTATGAAAAGAGTGAAGTTGTTACAGCTTTACTCTTTTTACTCCCTGTTTTAGCGGTAACGATACTGTTTGTACTCGTTCCGGTGATAGGTACATTTGTAAACAGCCTGTACCGTGATGTGGGCTATATGCCCAGGACCTTCACCGGATTATCAAATTACGTTACTACCTTTTCATCACCGGGTTTCTGGAGAGCCACAGGCTTCACTCTCATGTTTACTTTTGCAGCGGTTTCACTCGAACTTCTTTTCGGTTTGATCTTCGCCCTGATTCTTAATGAAAATTTTCCCGGCAGAGGAGTAATGAGAGCTGCGGTTCTGATACCCTGGGCTATCCCCACAATCATTGCCGGTAGAACATGGCAGCTGATGTACCAGTACAGCTACGGAGTTATCAACCATCTTATTGTCCGGTTTGGCTTGGCAGAGCAGAATATCAACTGGCTGGGATCTGCAGGGGGTGCTTTCTGGGCAATCGTTATTGCAGATGTATGGAAGACTACGCCGTTTGTGGCAATCATCGTGCTTGCCGGATTGCAGGCTATTCCCAGTGATCTTTACAGTCAGGCTAAAGTTGACGGAGCCGGTATGGTGCGAAGATTTCACAAGATCACTCTTCCGCTTCTTGGACCGGTTCTTATTGTCGCACTGATATTCCGGACAATTGACTCTCTGAGAATCTTCGATCTTATATATGTACTGACCGGAGGAGGACCGGGTAGCCGAACGCAGACGTTATCATACTTGGGATTCAGGTATTTTAATAATGATCAGTTCGGCATGGGATCAACGATCTCCGTAATTATATTCGTGATCTCCTTTACAATGACCGTTATTTACCTACGTACCGGGAAATTCAGCAGGGGAATTCGTTAACCAATGCAAGAGTTATCCATAAAGAGATTCCTGATCGCAGGGGGGTGCCTTTTCCTTGTCGCCTTTACGCTGACTCCGTTTTTGTGGATGATCGTTGTATCACTTACAACTGAACCTGATTTTCTTGTCACCGGCAACTTCACTGCCTCTATCCGCAACTACAAAAACATCCTTACCATCGACTCTCTTCACTTTATCGACTACCTTAGAAACAGTCTGATCGTTTCATCACTTACAGCCCTTACCGTTACCACTATTACAAGTTTTGCCGCCTATGCTGTTTCTCGGTTTCGTTTTCCGGGACGAATCATTATACCACTTTTCGTACTCGCCATATCGATGTTTCCCCAGATAAGCATCGTTGGTTATCTTTTCAGAATGTTCTCAGCTGTTGGCCTTACCAATACCTACGGGGCTCTTGTACTGCCCTATACCGCGTGGACAGCACCAATTGCTCTTTGGATAAACATGAGCTATTTCTCCCAGATCCCCAAAGACCTTGACAAAGCAGCCCTTGTTGACGGAGCAAAAAGGATAAAGGTTCTGATGAAAATCATCTTGCCGCTTGCGCTTCCGGGAGTATTTTCATCTTTTCTACTTGTTTTTATCATGAGTTTCAATGAGTTTCTTTTCGCACTGATGCTTACAATTGATTATACGGCTCAGACAATACCGGTAGGAATTGCACTGTTTCAGGGGATTCACGGTGAGATACCCTGGGGCAACCTGATGGCAGCATCCGCTGTTTCATCGGTTCCACTTGTAGCAATCACTCTGCTTTTTCAGCGCTATATTGTAAGCGGATTGATGAGTGGTTCTGTAAAAGCCTGAATTTTTCAACCAAAACAGGAATCTTTATGAACGATAAGAATGTTACACCAGAGCCCGGACAATCTTCAGCAACAGAAGTTACCCTTCGTGATCTGAGTAAAACGTTTCACTCGTTCAGGGGTAATGTAGAAGTTCTCAAATCCCTCGATCTGACCATCTGTCCGGGAGAGTTTTTTGTACTCCTTGGCCCTTCCGGTTGTGGAAAAAGCACCACTCTTAATCTTATCGCCGGACTTGAAAAACCATCATCCGGTACAATCTCTTTTTCAGACCGGATCGTTGCCGACCCGCAAAACAGCATCTTTTTACCCCCGTTTGAGCGGGATATTTCGTTTGTATTTCAAAGCTATGCCCTCTATCCGCACATGACAATAAAACAGAACATTGAATTCCCCTTAACCAATCTGAAAAAGAAGTTGTCTGCTAAACAGAGGGAAGAAAAAGTCCTTCAGACCGCGAAAATTCTAAGGATTCAAAATCTTCTCGAACGTAAACCATCAGAACTCTCCGGCGGGCAGCGGCAACGGGTCGCCATAGGACGAGCCATTGTCAGAAACCCATCCCTTTTCCTTATGGATGAGCCTCTTTCAAATCTTGATGCAAAGCTGCGGACCGAGATGAGGGCTGAGCTAAAGAGCATCCAGAAAAGAGTCCGTATCACCACCGTTTACGTAACACACGATCAGGTAGAGGCAATGACCCTTGGAGACCGCATAGCAATTCTTGACGATGGCATTATTCAGCAGATCGGATCACCTGAGGAGATTTATCGCACACCGACAAATATTTTTGTAGCCTCATTTATCGGCTCCCCTCCCATGAACCTGCTGGAGGGAACCTTCAACATCGAAAGCGGCAAAGCACTTTTTCGCTCCGACGATTTCACCATCACACTCTCAGAGCCACTGATTTCATTGTTGACGAAAGATAAATCAGACAACTACATCCTCGGCATCCGTTCTGAGAGCTTATCATTGACTGATACAGAGCCGGATATGCAGATCTCAATTGATGTAATTGAGAACCTCGGATCAGAATACCTTCTTCATTCGTTTTTAAAGAACGGG
>SKJJ01000004.1 GCA_007115975.1 Chitinispirillum sp. | reverse complement strand
TTGTGGCAAAATCTTGTTGTGGCAAAATCTTGGGGAGCCTCTAACCTGAGATACGTTATTATGAAAAATCGAATATGCTGGTTCCTGCCCAAGACAGCACCCGTTTACTGTGCTCTCCCGCTCAACAACTGGAAAGCCCAACGAAATATCCGCGCGGATTACCATCCTTATCTTATTTAACTACTCCTTTTTGACCTCCTGCACAAGGACAACAATAGTAATAGCACTGGTAACAATCGCCAGAGTATCCCTTATAACCTCTGCAAGAGTAGGTCCTCTCCGTTCACCCCTTGGCGGTTTTGGCTGCCTTCTGGTTACCACTATTTCTGATCCGTCCTGGACACCGGGATTACCAGTAAATAGTCCGCGGATTCTCTGTTTACTTGTCTCGCCATTGGGCTTTGTGATCAGTGCGTACCAGGCGCTATCTGCTGGTCCTCCTGCCCTGTCGATATAATCCTTAACCCTTCTGCCCTCAACAAAACCATACAGGCCGGGGTTGTTTACTTCACCATGGATATGAACATAGTTAGGTCTAGGGGGGATATAGATGCTGTCACCACTGTGAAGAATCAAATCCTCTCTTCTTCGGCCTTCGTGATATGCTGCCTCAAAATCCACCACCACTCTCTGCGCATTTCTGGTTATAGTAGCACCCTTGAGAAAGGCATCGGGCAAAACACCTCCTGCCCGCTCAAGAATATCGCTGAGGCGGTCATTACGCTCCTGAAGAGCATAGACCCCACCGTATTTTACCAGACCAGCGACAGTGACAAAATTTTCTTCTTTATAGTTGGGGTCGGGCCGTATAACAATCCTGTCACGATCTCTCAGTACAAAGTCCCTGCCCTCTTCACCAGAATAGTCCAGGTTAGGAGGTAGGATAACCCTGTACACTCTCGACAAAATATTGGTGCCGGTTGTGTCGGGGCGAAACACATCGACTCTGGTGCGCATAGCCCTGCGGGTAAACCCCCCTGCCCGAAGAATAGCATCAGCAACAGTCATATTTTCATTGAGCATAAACAGTCCCGGCTCCCTAACCTCTCCTTCAATGGTGACCAAAGGATCAGTGGGAGTTACCACATCAAGCTCGTATACAATCACTTCATCTCCGGGGTTGAGCTGACGGTTATAATCCGCATCGGTCATGAGTCGTTCAAGGTCAACCGGATGAACGGTGGTGTTGATATGGTCGGCACTGAGTCTTATCAGATCTGCACGCTTGACAAAGGTTTTGTTGTCGATAATCTGTCCGTGGCGGAACACCAGCTCTTTTAGCGTCATCTCATCACTCTGATAGACACCCGGATACTTTACGGCTCCCGTTAGTTTAACAAAGTTACGCAGGTCGTCATCAAACAGGGGGGAAAAGTGAAGCGAATCCTGATCAAACAGCTGGAACTCTTCGCCATCCTGAATGTGCCTTTTGAGATCAATATCTAGAACTCTCACCATCTGCTCTGCACCAGCCCTCTGCTCAAAAGGGAGGATTCTTCTCACATGGGCACGGTCGATGCTGGAGGCACTTTTTACCCCACCGCTGAATATGAGCAGATCCTGGAAATGTTCATCGGGCTTGAGCTCATAGATCGCGGGTCTGAACACCGCACCTGAAACGGCAACCGTTTTACCCCTCGGGGGGATAAAAATAACATCATTATTCTGCAACCGAACATCACTGCCAGACCTTCCGGTAAGAAGGTACTCGTAAATGTCCACTGTTGCAATTACACTGTCGCTGCGGATAACCGAAACAGCACGCAGGCTTCCGTTTTTGGTAGGTCCACCCACAGCATAAATAGAATTGAATACATTTGCAGCACTTGACACAGTGTAACCCCCGGGCTGTTCAACCTCCCCCATCACAAAGACGCGCATTGGCCTCATACGCGCAACGGTAAGGTGCATGAAGGTGCGCTGGGGATTAGTGGACAATCCGGAGTAGTGGCGTGAGAGCGCTCTTTTAATGTTCTCCTCAAGTGTCCCAAAAGGTATTCCGGCGACATGCAGCTGGCCGGCAACAGGGATAAAAACATTACCCTCATCGCTCACTGAAAGCTCTGACTGAAATTCAGTCTGACCCCATATCGACAGTCGCAGAATATCACCCGGGCTCACCGTATAGCCGGGATCAACAGGCCCCACGGTGGCTGGTTTAAATGCTTCGGGCATTTGGGCAAAAAGGTTATACCCGAAATGTTCCAGTTTGGTTGTATCCGCTTTTTTTGTTGTACTATCGAGGGAATCTTTCTGCACCAATGAATCGTCCTCACGATCAAGGGTGTCTTCCAGACTCATTCTTCCCCACCTGCTTGTATCGGACCGTGAAGTATCATCCCTGCCCTCTGTGCCTGCTCTGCCCATTTGTCTCTTATGCTCTTCAAGTTTAAGCTGATCTTCTCTGGTAAGGTTATGTGCACCCCGAACAACGGCTGTATCTAACTGCCTGCTCAGATGTCGCTGCAGGGATGTTTGAGCATTCAGCAATCCTGCACCCACTAACAGCATGAGGCATATAACAGTTGTTCGTATCCTAACGGTTCTCTTTGAAATGATATGAAAAGGCATTCTTTACACCAGTCCCTTTGTTGATTTTCAGTCTGCAACAGGTTTTTATCTTGCGCGGTAATACTCAAAAACAGAATGAAAATTACTTCTTTTACTGTAATGTATGCAAAAAAACGATGAAAATAGGAGCATTGAGAATAGTGCAGCCTTTTTGAACGATATTTTGGGATTTCTCCTGAACCCATAGGGATCGCCTTTTTTTCAGTGCCCAGCACCGCACGGTGAGTATACCCAGACTGCAATGTCCCTTTCTACTGCACATCTACAATCTGTGCTGCAGGCAGCATTCCTATCAGCACAGTGGGGCATCCCGGTTCTGTGATAAATCCGGGGTGTGCTCTCAGTTGGAAGCCTGTTTTTGGTCATATGCTCTCTTTTACTCAACTCATCAGGACGATCTCTCTTTCGAACCGGCAAAAATAAAGCCATCAGTGAAGTCCATGAAAAGGGTCATTGAGCGAATTCGCAACGACCGTTTCTTTTCGATCTTTTGCTTATAATGGTGAAAATGGCACAACGATGTGAAGCATTACAAGGTTTTGCACTACACTTGACGTATACTGGCAGCAGGCGTAAAATCCACCTCTTTTGTCCCAAATGTATTTTTCTGTTATGGAAAAAGTCGAAGGCACAGTCCAAACCATCACCTACCAGAATGAGGACAGCGGATTTACCGTGGTGCAGCTGCGGACCGACAAGGGACCTGTCACCTGTGTGGGCAATCTCCCAACAATACGCAAGGGTGAGAATATCTGCTGTGAAGGCAGGTGGCAGAGACATAAAAGATTCGGTCCCCAGCTTGAAGTAACTGCTTTTACCATCAAGAAGCCCACAACGGAAGAGGGGATTTTTCGACTCTTAAGCTCCGGTTTTATCAGCAATATCGGCGAGGTTCGGGCAAGGATGATTATCGATACATTCGGTATAGGAACGCTCGACATTCTTGACAACAATCCCGAAAGGCTCATTGAGGTTCAGGGTATAGGGCATAAAACTCTCAAAAAGATCAGACAGGGCTGGGAGGGGCAGAGGAACATGCGCGAACTGATGCTTTTTCTGCAGGAGTTCGGTGTCTCTGTTACAATGATCAGTAAAATTTACAAAATATGGGGAACCGATTCACAGAAAAAAATCTGCGAAAACCCCTATGCTCTTATCGATGCGGTCTGGGGAATAGGTTTTGTCAAGGCAGATGCGATCGCAAAAAAGATGAATTTCACCCACCAATCCTACAAAAGGATACGCGCCGGTCTCACCCACACTCTTCAGGAAGCCAGCAGTGACGGGCATGTTTTTTTGCCCCGCCAAGACCTTGCGACAAAAGCCGCGGAACTTCTCGATGTAAAGGCAGAACTGGTCACCTACAGTCTTGACCATGCTATTTCAGCCCACCTTTTTATTGGAGAGAACGGAGCGGTGTACCTGCCTCTTTTTTATAAGGCCGAGCAGAGCGTAGCTTCCGATCTCGCTTCACTCATAGACCAAAGCTCTCCTCTTAAGGGCATTCCCTCTCCGGACCATCTCGAAAGCTGGCTTAAGGGCTATCAGATCCAAAACAGCTGGACTGCTGCCTCTGCCCAGCTCGATGCCATAAGGGGCGCGCTCTCCAACCGCTTACTGCTCCTTACAGGAGGACCGGGGACCGGTAAAACAACGGTGCTTCAGGTTATTGTAAACTATTTTCGTCAACAGAACCTCACAATTGCCCTTGCCGCCCCCACTGGCAGAGCTGCCCAGAGAATGGGTACCATCTCCGGACTCAATGCCAAAACCATTCACCGTCTTTTGGAGTACAAGCCCGGCAGTGCTTTTTCCTTCTCCAGAAATCAACAGAATCCCATTGATGCAGATGTTATCATACTGGATGAGGTATCGATGGTGGACATTCTTCTGATGAAATCATTTTTGGCAGCAGTAGGCCGTGATACCCGGCTGGTCTTTGTGGGTGATGACAACCAGCTACCTTCTGTAGGAGCAGGAAACGTTCTCAATGATCTTATAAGAAGCAGGCGGTTGCCTCATGTGCATCTCACCGAAATTTTCAGACAGGCAGCACAGAGCAGGATCATTACCGCAGCTCACGAAATAATTAGCGGCACGGTACCTACGTTTTCAAATATTAAAACTGACAACTGTTTTTTTCTGGAGCAGGATGACCCCCAACATTGTCTCGATACGGTAGTTGACCTGGCTTTGCGAAGACTGCCTTCACGATACGGGTTCGACCCCATAAAGGATATTCAGGTCCTTTCACCTATGCATAAGGGCGGACTTGGAACAGTTAATCTCAACGCTTCACTGCAAAAAGCACTCAATAAAAACACCCGTAAAATGACTTTCGGACAGACCGATTTCCTGCAGGGCGATAAGGTGATGCAGATAAGGAACAATTATGATCTTGGAGTGTTTAACGGTGATATCGGCATGGTTAAAGCGGTATCGGATGAGACCATCGCTGTTGCATTTGATACCAGCACGGTCTTTTACGAACAGAAAGATCTCAGTGAGCTGGTACCCGCATACTGCATAAGTATCCATAAAAGCCAGGGGTGCGAGTTCAGGGCTGTGATTATTGTGGTGTCAACGCAGCACTTTGTGATGCTCCAGCGAAATCTTATCTACACGGCTCTCACCCGTGCCCGGGAGCTTTGTATTCTTACCGGTTCAAAAAAGGCGTTATCCATGGCAGTCAGGAATAATGAGGCACTGAGCAGATTTTCAAGGCTTGCAGAGAAGATGTGAGGGGATTGACTGTTGCTCTCGCTATACCTGTATAGAGAGCGTGCCCTCTGCCCTCTGGCACACCTCTTGATTCTCTCTTATCCTGTTGGGTTCTCTACACTTTGCAAAAAGTCATACCGGAGTTTCTAATGTGAAAAAATTCAGCGATCTAATCCACCTTAAAAATGAAACAATAGCCGATCCGGCAAAACCCTCTTCCCAGGGTCTCATAATGATCCAGATTGACGGTCTTTCAAGGGCACAGTTTGAAAAAGCTCTCAAAACAGGTAAAATGCCCTTTTTGTCCACCCTTATGCGCGACAATTTTCATGATCTTCACTCCTTCTATTCCGGGCTCCCTTCCAGTACACCTGCGGTTCAGGGGGAACTTTTTTACGGAAAGCGCTGCAGTGTACCCTCCTTTGGCTTTATGGATCCAACAACAGGCAAACTTACCAGCATGTTCTCTCCCTCCACCGTCTTTTCCGTTGAAAAACAGCTCGCACAAAATCACCACTCCATCCTTACCGGTGGCTGCGCCTATTGCGACATTTATAACAGGGGAACTGCAGGAGGCGCTTTTTGCTCTTCCCAGATGGGGATAAATGGCTATCTGAAACTGATAAATCCGTTGCAAATTACTCTTCTACTCCTCAGGCATTCTTTCATATTTCTCCGCATTATAACCCTTCTGATACTGGAAACGATATTTGCGACTGGTGATTTTTTAAGAGGTCTCATCGAAAAGCAGAACTTCTGCAAAGAGATGCTGTTTATACCTGCACGGGTAGGTATATGTGTGCTTTTACGAGAGCTTATAACTGCAAATGTCTCCTTAAACATTCGAAGAGGAGTTCGGCTTATCCACTGCAATTTTTTAGGGTATGATGAGCAGTCACACCGCAGGGGGCCATCATCGGCCTTTGCACACTGGACACTGAAGGGAATAGACGACGCAATAAAAAGAGTGGTGACAAAAGCCAATGCGTCCGGAGCAAACAAGTACAGCATTTGGATCTATTCCGATCACGGGCAGGAACATACGGTTCCCTATTCAAAGGTTAACGGAATGCCTGTTGAGACTGCAATTGCCAAAATTCTTCTGGAAGCGGGGATTAACGTGTCTCCGGAGAAGCATATAACCGAGAGTGTACAGCTTCAGCGAGTAATGCTCCTTGGATTGCAGTTTTTCTGTAAGTTCATAGATGGAGAGTCGTTTAAACATTCAGGCACCGCAAACCACCGATTAAAGGTAATAGCAGTTGGGCCTGTGGGTCATATCTACCTGCCGGACAACCTTTCTGCGCGCAAACTCAACCAGATAGGGTTGCACCTTGCCCAAAAAGCAAATATTCCTCTTGTAATGAGAGCAGAAGGGAACAGTGCTCAGGTCAGGGTATGGAATAAATTCGGTGAGTGGATTCTTCCACAGGACATTGTAAAGGTTGCCGGCAGTGATCACCCCTTTCTCCGGGAGCTCTCAGGTGACCTTTTTGAATTGGTAAATCATCCCTTCTCCGGTGATTTTGTCTTCTGTGGTTGGGTCCCCGGGGGTTCGAGTGTTAGCTTTCCCATTGAAAGCGGTGCTCATGCCGGACCGGGAGTAAACGAAACACATGGGTTCGCACTGCTGCCAAAAAACTCACCTGTCAATTTAAAACATGGTTATATACGGCCCCGACAACTGAGAGAGGCCGTACAGAAATTTATAAAAATGCACGATAGTTTTGACCTTCAGTAATAGAACATGGCATCGGTCACCACCCTCTCAAAAATCGCTTACGGGTTTGCAGTCTTCCCTCTGGTCATTCTCGAAACCCGGTACCGGTTTTGATTCCGATCATGAAAGCGAGGAGAAAAAGAGTAACTGCGCGCCGAAACTCTTTTTTATTGCAATTTACACACTCTTGGTATATCATATACATATACACCCATCTGTTTCTTTCGTTAAACACCTCAGGAATACACCTATGAAAGTAATATCCATATTGAACTATAAGGGCGGTGTGGGGAAAACAACCTTTACCATAAATGTCTCCCAGGCCCTTGCGCTTATTGGCTTCAGGGTTCTTGCAATCGACAATGACAGCCAACACAACCTTTCACTTCTCCTTAACAAAGAGATTGTTTATCCCAATATCCGCGATATCTATCGCTGCTCCGTAGGGATGGCCGGAAAGAAGATGCTTGATGCAATACATGAGACCGGACTGAGAAACTTTCATGTGATTACCTCGCACACTCAATTGTCAACAAACGATATCAAGGATCCGTACATTCTCCAAAAGGCTATCACTTTCAGTTCTCTTCACCGTTTCTACGATTTCATTATCATCGATAATTCTCCTGGAATCGACACCATTCAAGAGGCTTCCGTACACGCAGCAGATGAAGTGTTTATTCCCACAGAGCTTTCATTTTTTGCACTAAACGGCATTGATGAACTGCATAAAGTTTTTGAGGAAAAATTCAGGGATGATTGTACGGTCACAAAGATTATTCCCAACTGTTTCAGGAATACTAAACGTCAAAATGAATACCTTGAGATGTTAAAGGAGAAGCATCCCCAAAAAGTGACTGAAACCACCATCCCTTATGACCCGGTCTTTGATTTCTGCATCAAAGAGGGCAAAACACTCTTTATCCACCGCCTGTTCTCAAAAGCCGCTGCTTACTACCTTAAACTGATTCATGAACTGTTTGATCTCGATGAACAAAACACATGGAATCAGGTAGTACACAAAAGAAATCATGAACTGCGTTCGGAAGCAAGAGAGCGGTTTTTCAAAAACAAAAACGCTTCTTCCGTCTCAGAAACAATCCTACCCTAAACCCCTTTATTCTGAGCACGGTGAAAATACCGGTTAATTCCTTAATCAAAAAAAACTGGTTCCCTAACCTATTTATAACATATTTTAACTGTTTTAGGAGAAAAAATGACAAACACAATTTATCTATTTCTGCTCGTCTTTCTGGGTGCAGCTTCACCCGCCTACAGCTATATCGATCTGGGAACAGGAAGCTATGTCCTTCAAATAGTCATCGCATCTGTTCTTGGCTCCCTCTACATGGTAAAGCTCTACTGGCGAAAGATTATCGCTCTTTTCAGCAAAGGCGACAACCAGGAGAGCTCTGAGGATTAGTTGGTAACCTTTGGTACCTTCCTACTCACCTGGAGAAAAAAAGGTGGAATTTTTGTGCCGGTTAACGCCCCAGTAGCAGTACAGAATTGCCATTCGGTCTCGCTCTTGTCTTTTCAATTGTTACAACACAACATCACCTCTGGATCCTGCGCTTTCCCCCGAACCCCTCTCACCAACCCTCTCTCAATAGTATATTGCATAATTAACCACCAGAAAAGAGGAGGAACTCGCCATGGTTTTTGGTAAAAAAATTGAACTCGCCATGAAAGGATATTCAGACATCAAAGAGATTACTGCCATGGTTCAGGCAATCATCAACGAATCTGGAATTGCAAACGGTACCGCAGCCGTTTTCGCAGTCGGATCTACGGCTTCGGTAACCACCATGGAGTATGAGCCTGCACTTGTAAAGGATATACAGGAACGCCTTGAAACTCTTGCTTCATCCACAATGCACTCCCACCATTCAGAAACCTGGGGGGATGACAACGGGTTTTCACATATACGAGCCACTCTCATGGGCCCAGGAATTACCGTCCCCTTGGAAAGTGGATCTCTTATGCTTGGAACATGGCAGCAGATTGTGGTAATTGATCACGACAACAGACCAAGAAACCGGACCATTTTCGTTCAGATTGTGGGTGAGTAGATGGAAACGGGCAGAAAAGGCTTAATAGCCCCCCTGCCCATAAAGTTCCCACTTCAGTTTATTTTGATCTCAAGCTTTTTAGGTCTTGCCTTTTCGTTTTTAGGAAGTGTCAGCTCCAGAACACCCTCTGCCATCTTTGCTTGAATACGATCCTCATCTACCCCTTCAGGGAGAGTAAATGTGCGGGTAAATTTACCGTATCTTCTCTCAAGGTGAGTGTATTTGTCCTTCTCTTTTCTCACCTCACCCTTTTTCTCTCCCTCAAGAATAAGAACACCGTTTTCGATTCTTATGGTTACATCCTTTTTGCTGAGGCCGGGCAGATCAGCATGGATACTGAAGTGTTCATCATTTTCCACAATATCAACCTTTGGCCAGGTTCCTGACATAAGCTGACGGTTTGAATACTCAAAGCCATTGTCTGCAAAGATGTTCTCAAGCCAATCGGACAGGGTGTTAACCGGTGTTGAATATCTCATTAGCGCACTCATAACAGACCTCCTTTTTTGTTGTTTAACGTTTGTTTGGTTGATTTTAGACCTCTTTTACTTTCACCCTCCTATATATGCAATCCCTGTGCCACAACTGTTTTCCGGCTGTTTTAAGCTTTTTGATGAGTTGGGAATCTAATGACGTTCCGTTGTGAAACGCTCCCCTGTTTCATGCTGTTTTACACTGAAACAGTACCAAAAAAAGGAGTAAATCCACTCGAATAGCACGGTCAAAATATACAGAGGCAGATGATTATTTGATAGGATTACTTTCACTCCCTCCAAATAACATATTGAAAATTGGTGCAAACCATTGTGCTTTTTTCTGGTTACAAAGCGTCTCATATAGTATGTTAGTTATAGTACAATCTCCCAATCTCACATCTTTCGCTGCATGGCTATTTTCCGGATACTCCCATAGGGAGTAATTTATCCGATCATAACCTGCTGGCGGATATGGCTTATCCATTCGCTTTAGCGAAATCTTTTCCGTATGGTGTTACACACACAGTGAATACAGAGTGAACAGTAAAACGTTGAAAGAAGGTGCTGAATGTTTATTACAAAAAAGGAGTTGCAGAAGGCAATTGATTACTTTGAAAATACCAGTACCAGGAAATTGAAAAGGAAGATCGACAGTATCAATAACCGCCAGCCTGTTTTGGATCAGTTTATCGTAGTGATCGGAAAAAGTAATCTGCTATGGGACATGATTGAAGATATTATTATTTCCATTTACATTATCTATTATGCCCATACAGAGGTAAAGAAAAGGAGATTTGGAAAAATAGACGAAGGCGCACTTCTCGAAAACACAATAGCTTTTGACAAGTTTCTTCTTTTTTTCCTCAAAGAATCAAAACATAATGACAGTATCGATTTTGCCAGGGCAAACTTTATCAGGGACCGCGTTGCTTTGACCTACTGCTTTACTATGTTAAGTGACATTTTTGGCGGTGCGAAAAACATACCAAGGGAAATCCTACTGCCTTACTTTGGATTGTTGAAAACGATCGAACTTGAAGCCCAGAGACCAATGAAAATAAACAACGGTTCAACCAATTCCCAGTAGAGCAAACTATTCCGGCGTTGTTCCATCTTCTTATAAGAATAGTCAATGTTACAAGCAGGGCCCAATGCACGATTCATTAGCCACCCCATGCACCCTGCTGATTTTTTCTTAGCAGCCAGCAACCTATCAGCTCCCATACCTGGTCGGATCATCAACCCCAGCCTCCCTGAAACCAGCCCTGCGGATTATACAACTGTCACACTCTCCACACGCACCACCATCCCTCAAAGGGTCATAGCAACTGTGTGTCAGCGAATAATCAACTCCCAAAGTCACCCCGGTGCTGATAATTTCCGCTTTGCTCAGACTTATAAGCGGGGTATGAATGGTAACCGCCTTGCCTTCAACTGATGCCTTTGTGGCAAGATTGGCTACTCTTTGGTACGCCTCGATATACTCGGGGCGACAATCGGGATACCCCGAATAGTCAACGGCATTGACACCAATAAAGATACTGCCCGCTCCAAGCACTTCCGCACGGCCAAGGGCAAATGAGAGGAATATTGTATTACGGGCAGGAACATAGGTTACCGGTATGGTATTGTGACTGATACCCTTTTTGGGAACGTCTATATTATCGGTCAAAGCACTCCCTGTAAAGGCGGCAGGATCGAGATTTACAACCAGGTGTTCTTTTATACCTAAATGGTGCGCTGTTTTTGATGCCGCCTGGAGCTCTACGGTATGTCTCTGTCCGTAGGAAAAACTGATCGCATACAATTCATACCCTTCGCTTTTTGCAATAGCACCGCATGTAGCACTATCGATACCACCACTCAAAAGCAGAACTGCCCTTTTATTCATACACCCCTCCTGTTGCCCCATATAAATTTGTGGAGCTGAAACCCAAGCCTGACCTTCAGGGAATTTTCTATAATAAAATTCGCCAGTTCCGAAACACCCATCGATCCCTCAACCGGAGATAAAAAAACCGTGCACCTGGAAATCAGATCATGCTCTTCAATAAAGGCTCTTGCCCAACGGGCATCATCAATGGAACAGACCACGAACTTACACTCATCAGTATTAGTCAGTTTCTCGATATTACTCTTGAGAAAACTGGATTCCATTCCGCTGCCCGGACACTTTATATCCACTATGCGATGTACCTTTTCCGGAACTACACCAATATCTACACTGCCATTGGTTTCAACCAAAACGGTGTAGCCTCTATCTAAAAACAGTTGGCATAACCCCGGAGTTGCATCCTGAAGAAGGGGTTCGCCGCCCGTAATCTGAACCAGGCGGGTCGTATGTTTTTCCACCTCGGTGACTATCTGTTCGGGGCTCATACCCACACCCGGCTCCGCCTTTGCATAAACGGTGTCACACCAGGAGCAGTCGAGATTACACCCCTTAAGGCGTACAAATGAACAGAGTTGTCCTGCAAAGGAGGACTCGCCCTGAATGCTCTTGAATAGCTCTATGACTTGAATCATAATTCACACATAATAGGTTGCGTAGTTGCCGGGTGTTTCGTGCACTTCAACTCTTGCCATTTTTGCTCCGTTATCAGTAAGAGATTTGTCCAGTTTTTCGAATATGTACCGGGCAATATTTTCCGATGAAGGATTTAGGCCGGTCTCTCCAAACACCAGGTTCAAATCCTTATGATCAAACTCCTCAAGAACCGTTTTTAATTTATTCTTAAGAATTTTGAAATCTATCCCCATCCCGCTTTTGTCAAGATGTTCACATCGCACCGTTACTCTCACGAGCCAGTTATGACCGTGGATATTTTCACACGGTCCGGAATATTCCCTTAACCGGTGAGCCGCTGAAAAATGACTCTCTGTTGTTACTTCATACATAATCTCGCTCCATAAATTGAGTGACAAGTAAAAAGTAGTGTCGGGTGTCGGATGTCGAGGGGTAGGAATGGAAAATCACCTTTTTCTCTTTTCCACCTCCCCGACCCTCGACACCCCACACTCTCCCCACCTCCCGTAAAAATAGATGAATTTTCATGTATCATGGGATTTGTTTTTCCTTTAACAGTTTCAGAATAGTAAATTCTTAAGATATCATCTAATAAATGATGGGGGCTAAACATACTATATTCATTCACGGATGTGGGTTCTTCGCCTGGTTGTCGGTTAGAAATAAAGTTCCATAGCAAAGCTCCCCTCCGAAATCCTCCACCGGGGGTATTGGGTGCTCCCCAAGACGACAAAAGCAGGGCCAAGCCCAAATCAGCAAATATAAACCAACCTGAATCGAGGCACATTTGAATCGCGAACCGGGAACAGAAATCTGGGACTCCTTCTGGTCCAGAAAAAATCAGCTCCATGAGGTTTACCCCTCTTCACCAGCTCTTAAGGAGACTGTTTTCTCCCATTTTAACCTTAAGGGGATGAAAATCCTTGAGGTCGGAGCCGGCACAGGCCGCGACAGTGCTGCAATGGCCAGGGCCGGTGCCCAGGTATGGGTGCTGGATTTCTCAACCAAGAGCCTGGATATCATGACGGCTCTTAAAAAAGACCTCTCCCTCTCTTCACTGCACCTGATTCAGGGAGATGCATTTAAGACACCGTTTGCGGATCAAACATTTGACTTGGTCTTTCATCAGGGACTTCTGGAACATTTCAAAAACCCCATGGATCTTCTGGCAGAAAACCACCGAATACTCAAAAAAGGTGGTACCTGTCTGGTCGATATTCCTCAGACATTTCACCCCTACACCATAATTAAAAAGGGCCTCATTGCAATTGACAGGTGGTTTGCTGGCTGGGAGACTCAGTACACACTGCCCCAACTCGAAAAGATGCTCAGACAGAGCGGTTTCACCACGACAGTACACTACGGCGACTGGATGCAGCCAACCTTCTTTTACCGCATGTTCAGGGAAGCAGCAAAAAAGATCGGACTAACGTTACCCCTCTATCCCCTGCAGCAAACCAAGTATCATCGCATAAAACAACGACTCCTCAAGACACTTTCAAAATTACGCCTTTCACGGTACACGCAGTTGTCCATTGGTGTTTTGGCCCAGAAAAGGTAGCTTTCCAAATAGTACGTTTCCTGCACATCAGAGAGCTGCTTTTGCATTCAACATGCTTCACGTGCTAGATTGCACTCTCTTTAATAGCAAAGCACCGTTCAGTTTACGGAGTAAGTACCGGCCGGGGATTTTGTACTGTCCGGAGATCACCAAAAATCCTTTTTCCATCCTTGCCCCTCTGCATTTTCGTCTCCCCTTCCACCTGCCGTAGTCTGATGAAGGGTGGAGGACAGCCGCAGTGCCAGCCCATACCTATCTCCCCATTCCAAATCTGTCAACTTTTTCCAAAAAAGAATCAGGACTATTGCGCAAGCGCTAAGTAGGGGTTACAGGTCGACTATAGAGAAAAAAAGCTGTATTTGTGGCGAATCTCTGTTTTATAGTATTAAAGTTATGGAAGAATAATTGCTTGCGGCAGCTCCTTTAACCGATTATATTTTAATTTCTCTTATTTGGGGTTCCAAGAGGCTATCGTTTTTCTTAATCGAATAACCCGGTTCTCATAATAACAGATACGTTCGCTTAATAGTCAAGTATTTCACCTATACATTTGTCAGGGGTACCTCAATGGAACAGAAAATCCAGGAACTGACTGAGAAAATCCTTCAGGAAGGTGTGGAACAGGGTAAGGAAAAAGCTCAGCAGATTATCAAGGAAAGCGAAAAAAAAGCTGCCGACATTGTTGCTGATGCTCAAAAGCAGGCCAAGGTGATCATCGAGGATGCAAAGAAAAAATCCCAGGAGATCCAACGCAATACCGAAGCTGAACTCAAACTTTCCGGCTCGCAGGCTATCGCCTCCATCAAAAACAACGTCGTTAATCTCATACAGGCGAAAGTACTTGATGAAGCGATTGCTCAGACGCTCTCTGATCCGGCGGTGGTTAAAGACTATATAGCCCAGGTTATTCAAAACTGGAAAATTTCAGAAAGTGAAGTGCCCAGCCTTGAGGTTCTTCTCCCGGCTCAAAAACAGGATGAGCTCAAGAGGACTTTCGAGAAGGGTATTTCAAAGGAGCTCTCAAAAGGCCTCCAGATCCAGTTCAGCAAAACGGTCAAATCAGGTTTCCGTATCGGTCCTGCTGGGGGCTCTTTCAAAATCAGCCTTACTGATGAAGATTTCAATGAGTTCTTCAAAGAATACCTCAGACCCAAAACACGCTCTTTCCTGTTTGGTGAATAAACTCTATGGCAAGGAATTACTACTACTTCGTTTCAGGATTGCCTGATCTTTTTTTAGATGAAGATAAAAACCTGGTCCCCTTTGAAGTTTTCATGCAGGAAGCTGAAGAAGAGCTTTCAAAAAAGGATACAGAGATTATCAGGGCAATTCGTCTGCCGATAGATAATGCTAATCTTATCGGAATTCTGCAATCAACGTCGGCTAAATTCGATCCAAGAGGAAACCTCTCCAAAGATCAGCTGACTTCATCTATTAAAAATCCGGAAACATTGCCTGAATACATGCAGCTTTTTTTGCAGGCACAAAGCGAAAACAGGGATCTTTTTCCCGGTCTTATTGCTGAGGATCAGCTTAACTGGCTCTTTTTCGACTGGATTACCGGGCATAAGAATGAGTTTCTTAGCAGTTGGTTCACTTTCGAATTGAACCTTCGCAATGTGCTTACTGCCATAAACTGCCGCAAGAATCTTGAGCATATCGATGAAGTCGGCACCGACCGGGACCGTCCAACCGCTTTTACGGTGATTGGACGCAATGAAGTTGCAGAGGCGTTTCTTCGCTCCACTGCTCCTGATTTCGGACTTTCATCCACCCTGCCGTGGATCGAACGAATCCTGACTCTGAGCAAAGGCAACCTCACTGATTTTGAAAAGGGTATAGATCAGCTCAGGTGGGATACGCTGGATGAGCTGAGTGCTTTCTCCTATTTCCAGATTGAGACAATCGCCGCCTTTACCATCAAGCTTCTGATGGTTGAACGCTGGCTCAGACTCGACCCAACGGTCGGCAAAGAAAAACTTGACAGGCTTATTGAAGAGTTAAAGAGCAGTTATTCAGTTCCCGCAGGCTTTTAATGTTTGCGCCAAGCAGTACAGTCGTCTATAAACGGAAGTAATCTTAATTATCATATATCGTGGAGGATAACGATGAGCACCAAGGGAAAAGTGACCGGTATTGTTTCAAACCTGGTTACTATAGAAGTTGACGGCCCTGTAGCCCAGAATGAGATCTGCTATATCGATCTTAAGGGCACTAAGCTTATGGCTGAGGTTATTAAAATCAGCGGCAAAAATGCATACGTGCAGGTTTTCGAAAGTACTCGTGGCCTTTACGTTGGATGTACTGCCGAATTTACCGGTCATATGCTTGAAGTGACTCTGGGACCCGGAATGCTTTCAAGTAACTATGACGGGCTCCAAAACGACCTCAATACAATGGAAGGTATTTTCCTCAAAAGAGGAGAATACACCGATTCACTCAATGGGGAAAAAAAGTGGCACTTCACTCCCCTTATCAAAAGCGGTGATACTGTTCAGGCCGCCGACTGGATTGGTAATGTCAAGGAAGGGTGGATTGATCATAAAATCATGGTGCCCTTTGATCTTGAGGGATCATGCACTGTTAAGTCAATTGTCTCAGAGGGTGATTTTACCGTTCATGACACAGTTGCGGTGATTGTTGATAGCGATGGCAATGAACGCCAACTCAATATGACCATGAAATGGCCGGTTAAAGTGGAGGTCAAGGGTTTTAAAAACAAACCACGGCCCTTCAAAATCATGGAAACAGGTATTCGGACAATCGATACCCTCAATCCGGTAACCGAAGGTGGAACTGGTTTTATTCCCGGTCCCTTTGGGTGTGGAAAAACCGTTCTTCAGCACTCTCTTTCAAAATATGCCGAAGCAGATCTTATTATTGTGGTAGCATGCGGAGAACGTGCAAATGAGGTTGTGGAAATTTTCACCGAGTTCCCTGAACTTGACGACCCCAGAACTGGCCGCAAACTGATTGAGCGCACAATTATAATATGTAATACTTCAAATATGCCGGTGGCTGCTCGTGAAGCAAGTGTGTACACGGGTATGACAATCGCCGAATATTATCGTATGATGGGTCTGAAGGTCCTTCTGCTTGCTGATTCAACTTCTCGCTGGGCGCAAGCTCTTCGGGAGATGTCAAACAGAATGGAAGAGCTGCCCGGACCGGATGCGTTCCCCATGGATCTGCCGGCAATTATCGCCACTTTCTACTCACGTGCAGGGTTTGTCTATCTCAACAACGGGCAGACCGGATCGATTACTTTTGTCGGAACGGTCAGTCCCGCCGGTGGTAACCTGAAAGAACCGGTTACAGAGTCGACCAAAAAGGCAGCACGCTGTTTCTATGCTCTTTCTCAGGCCAGAGCCGACAGCAAACGCTATCCTGCGGTGGATCCAATTGACTCCTATTCCAAATATCTGGAATATTCCGAAGTTATTGAATATCTGGATAAGACGGTAGAGCCCGGATGGGTGGATAAAGTTACCAGGATAAAAGACATACTTCTTAGGGGTAAAGAAGCCAATGACCAGATCAATATTCTTGGCGATGACGGAGTGCCCCTTGAATACCACATTATATTCAACAAATCTGAAGTCATAGACTTTGTCATTCTTCAGCAGGATGCATTCGATAAAGTTGACGCTTCGACACCCCTGAAAAGACAGCAGTTTACAATGAATAAGGTGTTGGATATATGTAACGCAGACTTTGATTTCGACAGCTTTGAAGAGATCGGTATCTATTTCAAGCGTGTTATAAATCTTATGCGTCAGATGAACTATCAGGAATTCAAAAACGACACTTTCAACGACCTCGAAAAGCAGCTCAATGAATTGCTGGCAGAACGGGTATCACAATCAACAGCCAAAGCTGCTCACTCTTAAGGCACGAGGAGAGGAAGAACTGATGAAAACCAAAGCATTTCAAAAAATCTATACCAAAATTGAAAATATCACTAAAGCCACCTGCACCATTGAGGCAGAGGGTATCGCCAATGAAGAGATGGCTACCGTTGACGGTCGTCCGGCACAGGTGGTGAAAATCAACGGAAATATGATTACTCTTCAGATTTTTCCGGGAACTCAGGGTATCGCCACCAACGCCGAAGTTGTCTTCCTGGGTAAACCACCTACACTGAAAGTTTCAGATGAGCTCAAAGGGAGATTTTTTGACGCCTACGGTCAGCCCATTGATGGTGGACCGGAAATTGAAGGTACTGAAGTGGAAGTGGGAGGCCCATCGGTAAATCCGGTACGTCGTAAACAACCCTCTGAGCTTATCGCTACTGGTATTGCGGGTATCGATTTGAACAACACTCTTGTAACGGGTCAGAAAATTCCGTTCTTTGCCGATTCCGATCAGCCCTTTAACGCTGTTATGGCTGATGTGGCTCTTCGTGCTGAAGCGGATGTTATCATTTTGGGCGGTATGGGAATGTCCAATGATGACTACCTCTATTATAAAACTCTCTTTGATAATGCAGGTGCACTCGACCGCATTGTCGCTTTTGTAAATACAACAGAAAACCCGCCCGTTGAGCGCCTCCTTGTTCCCGACATGTGTCTCAGTGCTGCAGAGCATTTTGCCACAGAACAGCAGGCCAAAGTTCTGGTGCTGCTTACCGACATGACTCTCTACGCTGATGCGCTCTCGATTGTCTCTAACAGAATGGACCAGATCCCTTCAAAAGACAGTATGCCCGGTTCTCTTTACAGTGACCTTGCACGAATTTATGAAAAAGCTGCCCAGTATCCCGATGGCGGATCGATTACCATCATTGCTGTTACAACCCTCTCCGGCGGAGATATCACGCACGCTATTCCCGATAACACCGGGTATATCACCGAGGGCCAGCTCTATCTTCGTCGTGATACCGATATTGCAAAGGTTATCATTGATCCCTTCAGAAGCCTTTCACGTCTCAAGCAGTTGGTGATTGGTACAAAGACACGTGCAGATCATCCGCAGGTTATGAATACTGCTATTCGCCTTTACGCTGATGCGGCAAATGCCAAAACCAAGCTTGAAAACGGATTTGATCTCACTGAATACGATACACGTACACTTGATTTTGCAAAAGAGTACTCCAGGGATCTGCTTGCAATTGACATTAACATTGAAATCGATGCTATGCTTGACACAGCATGGAGACTGTTCGGAAAGTATTTCTCAAAGGACGAAGTTGGTATCAAGCAGGAAGTGATGGACAAATACTGGGTCGGTTAATCAGATGTACATTTAATGAGTGTGTTTGAAAAAACGTCCCCTGTTGAATTGTCCGGGTCGGTATTAAGGAGAAAATATGGCTGTAAAATTTCAGTATAACAAAACATTTCTTCAGCAGCTTAACCGTGATCTTAAGATCCGGGAAAACGCTCTGCCAACTCTTATTGCCAAGGAGTCTGCCTTACGGCTTGAAGTTAAAAGGGCAAAAGAGAAGGTTGCGGAACTTGAAGACAAGATAAAAGAGCAGCTCAAATCCATCGACCAGACCAACAGGCTCTGGTACGAGATTCCAGAGGGTCTTATCAGTATTAAAGATGTAAACATTGATATCAAAAAAATTGCAGGTGTAAAAACTCCAATACTTAAAAGTGTGGATTTCTCGGTAAACAGATATAGCCTTGTTGCAAAAGCTGCATGGGTTCCTGAGGGTATTGAGATACTCAAAGGGATTTCAGAACTCAAGATAAGTCTTGAGCTGGCCATTAAAAAAGTAGGTATTCTGGAGTACGCACGCAAAAAAACGACTCAAAAGGTTAATCTCTACGAGAAGGTACAGATACCTGAATTCAATGAAGCGATACAGAAAATCAAGCGTTTTCTTGAGGATGAAGAAAACCTCTCTAAATCTTCACAAAAGATTTTAAAAATGAAGATCGCTGCTGCGGAGGCTGCATAATGATAGTTACAATGAAAAAACTCGACCTTCTGCTTTACCATAAAGAAAAAGAGAGCTTTCTTGAGCAGCTGCGTGAACTGGGTGTGGTACACATAACAGAACACCAGGAAGTTGCAGATTCTCATCTTGTTCAGGAACTCACCGGAGTAGTTCATTTAACGGAGCGCGTTATTTCTGCTCTCAAGAAAATTCAAAAGGAAAAAGAGCTTACTCTCAAGGCCAAAGACATGGGCGATCCTTGTGAACTTATCCGCCGTTTCGAGCAATTCGAATCCCAAAAAGATAAACTGCTGCAGGACATCGCCGTTCTCAAAAAGGACAGAGATCTTCTGGAACCATGGGGAAACTTTGACCCTCTGCAGGTGAAAAAGTTGCAGGATACCGGTGTCTCTTTGCGCCTCTTTATCATGCCGGCAAAGAAATTCGATACCAGAGACTGGTCCAATACATCCTTGCAGATCATCAGCAGGCAGGAACCTTCTGTCTACTTTGTGGTTGTTGAACGCGGGGAGAAGGCCGATTTCAGTGATGCAGAAGAGGTGAGATTGCCGGAAAGTTCACTTGATGCACTCGATAAAAAGATCGCCGGGTTGAAGGAAGAGCTTAACACAGCTGAAAAATCAATGGTAAAGATGGTCAACTGCATAAGTCAACTTTACCGCTTCCATGCAGAGAAAACTAATCTGCTCAGGTATGAAAAAGCACGCCTTTCGCTTACGAGTCAGGCTCAAGGGAAACTGCTCTCACTCTCAGGATGGTTTCCACAGAGCATAGAGAAAGATCTCAGCATTTTTCTGAATAAATTTTCTGCCTGGTATGAATTGAGAGATCCCCGCAAGGGGGATGATGTCCCTGTACAGCTTCAAAACAGGTCTTTCCCCTCACTGTTTGAACCGATTGCAGGTCTTTACAGTCTTCCATCGTATAACGAAATTGATGTCGTTCCGTTTATGGCTCCTTTTTTCGCCATCTTTTTCGGACTGTGCCTGGGAGATGTCGGGTACGGATTAATAATTACGTTAGGAGCTCTTTTTGCCGGTTTCAAGGTTTCAGCTAAATTCAAACCAGTTACAAAGCTTGGCTTTTATCTTGGATTGACAACTACTATCAGCGGACTACTGCTCAACACTTTTTTTGGACAGGCAATTTTCGGAGGGCCGGGCATTGAAGGGTTTACGATCTTCCCAACCGGTGCAAACTACTTTGCCACTCTTTCGCCCCAGGCTATAGACGGCGAACAGATTTTTCCTGCCATGAATCTGGCACTGCTGCTTGGTGCCATACAAATGCTGGTGGGAATTGCAATTCAATCTAAAATAAGAGCCAAAAATATGGGCTTTGCCGGAGCAATTCAACCTCTGTGTACAATGCTGATGATTTTTGGAGGATTTGTCTGGTTTGCTCACATCGATCTTTTAGAGCTTGGCATAGGACAATTTACCGTTGGACCTCTTCAGGTTGGTGCCCTTCTTCTCGCTGTACCAGAAATAGTGGGAGTAGCAATTCTTTCGATCGGACTTGTCGGCTTTTTTCTGTTCAATAATATTCACAAAAAAATGGTTATCCGACCCCTTACCGGGATATGGGATTTTTACAACTTTGTAACAGGCATTCTCCAGACACTGCTCTCCTATCTGCGCCTTTTTGCCCTTGGACTGGCAAGCGGACTTCTTGGAGGAGCTTTTAACCAAATCGCATTTATGTTTGTAACTACTGATAACGGGATTAATCTGCTCTCTTTCGGGATGATCGGCACAGTACTGGTGCTTATTCTTGGTCACTCTCTTAATCTTGCTCTCTCTGCTATCAGTGCCTTTGTCCACCCGCTGCGTCTGACTTTTGTTGAGTTCTACAGCGCAATAGGTTTCGAAGGTGGCAGTAAACCATACGTACCGTTTGCAAAAATTAAACAGTAATACTACTTATCACAATATTTCAGGAGGTTTATCGATGGGTTATGTACTTGCGTTGATAGGGATGGGACTCATGGTTGGAATGTCTGGTGCCGGATCTGCTATTGGGCTGGTTTCAGGTGGTTCTGCAACAGTCGGAATGCTTAAGAAGAAACCGGAGGCTTTTGGAAGCGGCCTCATACTTTCGGGGCTCCCAGCTACACAGGGTCTGTATGGATTCGTTGGGTTCATAATGTACAGTGGACAAGTATCGGCTGACCTTACACTGTTCCAGGGTTCGGTTGTACTGGGAGCGGGAATTGCAATCGGTTTGTCAGCCTTTATCTCTGCTGTTTTCCAGGGCAGGGTTATGGCCAATGGAATCGCTGCAATAGGGCAGGGTCACAACGTGTTTGCAAATACGATGATTCTCGGAGCTTTTCCAGAGTTTTATGCCATTTTGGCACTCGTCGCATCGATACTTATGCTTGGTTTGATGTAATTTTTTCTTTTTATGGGCGTTACATGCGGGAGAGATCTGATTCTCTTCCGCTTTTTTTTGTCTGTTCGCCAAAGACAGTACCATTTGGTATAGAAACTCCCCCATCAGTGATTCAACAGCTGTTTCACTAAAAAAAATTATCATCATAGGCTCCCCGAGTCCCGATGTAAAATCGGGACTCGGGGAGCTCTCGGTACACCGACATCGTAATACCGGCACTCGGGGACCGGGGAACACAGCAGCTATTTTCACTTGGAACCACCAGGAAAAAGTATGACAGACTCTTTAAACATCACCTACAATACCCTTGACATCAACGACATAAATTCCCTGGGTGATTACGAATCCTCCATGTACAGAGCATTCTCAGGTACTGAGATTCAAACACTGGACAGAATCTGGAATATCGATCATAAAAAGAGAAAAATAAAAACCAAGATCCCTTATGAAAGCCAGAAGATCTATGTTGCCAGGCTGGAAGGAAAAATTGTTTCCGGAGTGGCCATCAACGTAAACATGAATGATACCCTGCAGCTGGAAATGATGGGTTTTACAATAGATAAGGATGATAAAACTGCCGAAGGATTGGGTGTATTCAACCTATCTGTTTTAACCTCCTTTAATCCGGTGGTGATACTGCTTAAAAACCATGCATTTGAGGTGGTGACCAAACTTGGGATCGAAAAAATGTACGGAACCTGTTCGGAAAAGAAATTAAGGGGATATAGGATACTTGGCTGGGAACCCATTGATGATCGGCTGTTTCTGGGTGAGAAGAAGTATCTGCTGAGGATTCCTTTGGGGAGTAAGCAGTAAGGGAATATTCCTCAAACCTGTAGAATACCCCTTTTTCTCAATTATCTCTTGTTTTATTAGCAATGATTCATCTATTTGAGAAGTCCTAGGGACAATATATTCATGGAAGACCCACATTTCTCTCCTAACCCGGCAATACCGCTGGTGGTCCCCCCGAACGTAAAGTTTCACTGTAGCCGAACCAAGGCCTCAAGGGGGAGACCTCCCGGCAGTACAAATTCTTATAATTTTTTTTATTCTGGGCGCCTGCCGTGGTTCGACCATGCTCACCAACCACGGCACCGGTTCTCCTCCATGCTCGCTTCAC
>SKJJ01000210.1 GCA_007115975.1 Chitinispirillum sp. | reverse complement strand
TTGCATCTGAAAGCTCACAGTTTACCCGTAACCAGATCTTAACTCAGTCTGGTACTGCCATGCTTGCACAGGCAAACATGACTCCGCAGAGTGTACTTTCTCTTCTTGGTTAATAGTCTCTTTTTCAGAGGATTGTAAAGGAACGGGTTTACGCCCGTTCCTTTTTTTCGGTATTATCGCAGTTTGGGAAATATTTTTGGAACGATAGTGGCTGCAGCAAGTAGTCCGCTGCCCCTTGCTCCGCCAATTCCGCTGGTGATAATGTCAACTCCGCTGAGATAGAGGTTTTTTACCGGAGTTCTTATTCTCAGATTGGGGTTGTTATACCGTTGGGGGGTGGACGCCAGTCCATAAATACTGCCTTCAATTGAAGATACAAAGTGGTCGGTTGAAAGAGGGGTTGACAGTTCGTGGTAGACCATCAGTTTCATTACTTCAGGCATACGTTTTGTTAAAACCTTGAGGAGGTTCTCTTCAATGGCTTTTTTCTGGTTTTCATACTCTTGGGGTCTTTTATTAAATACCGTCTCTTTCCATTTTGAAAACATTTCCCAATCCACAAACGCCACACACTCCGCAGTGTGCACCTGCTCTTCTCCAGGATCATGCATGGGATCTTTAAGAGAGGGAAAGGAGACATAGCACATTTTTATCTCTTCCTGCGGGTCTGCCAACTTCAGCAATGCTTGCTCATTGGGGTCCCAGCTGTTTATGTACCAGTGATTTTTGGCGTCTGCTCCATATTTTTTGATATCTCCCTTAAATTTCATATACAAACAGATGTAAGCAGGAGACTGTTCCATTGAAAGAATACTCCTACCCCACTTTGAACTGCTGTAGCGAGCGGGCAGTTTTTCTATGGTTAGTTTTGAAGCCATGGCGGAGATTGTTTTTTTTGCAAATAATCGTGTACCATCTTCCAGAATTACCCCCCTGCACTTTCCCTTGTCCAGTATAAATCCAGCTACCGGGGCCTTGCAGACACACTCACCTTCTGCTTTATTGACTGTATCAAGCAGATACGCTGCTATCTGCTTGGAACCGTTTTCGGGGTAGTACGCTCCGTTTGAAAAGTGGTGAAAAATCAGCGCTTGCATACCAAAACTGGAGCTTTTAGGATTGGCTCCATAGTAACCCCACTGTCCGGTGAGAACAGCCTTAAGCCGTGGGCTTGCGTTAAGTTCAGAAAGTATTTCATCGGTGGTAACACTCCACCAGTCACGGGTGATTATGCGCCAGATTTTATCACATACCATCCCGATGCCTTTTGGCAGACTCTTGAAGGCAAAATATGGAATAGCTTGTTGAGCTGATTTAAGGCAATAAGCGATATACTTGTCAATGGCCTCAATTTCTTCAGGAAACTCCCTGTGCAAATCATCTTTGAGTTTAGAAACTGATGAGGAGAGGGGGAAAATGTAGTTGTCAGGAAAGTGGAATACATCATAGGGGTCCCCTGCCGGATGCATTTTCAACCGCCCGTCAGTGAGCCAGTCAAACTGCCTGCGGGTTTTTGCTCCCTGGTGCATGTCGCCGATTGCGTGTATCCCCACATCCCACTGTGAACCCTTTCTTGCAAACATGTGAGACATTCCACCAGGAAGATAATGTTTTTCAAGAACAAGGACTTTTTTACCATACTTGGCCAGCGCTGCAGCGGCGGTCATACCCGCCATGCCAGATCCCACTACGATCACATCCCATAGCTCATGTTCCAAGTCAGGGTGTCTCTTTTTAAATCCAGTTAATTGAGAATAAACCCGCTTCCCATTAATCTTTGGAATTACACTCACTGTTTAATCTCCTTTTAATGTCAAACTGACCTTGAAAAAATGTGAAAGAGAAAAGCTAATGGGTTCCTGTCAAAAATCGACATGAAAGAAAAAAAATGTCATTCCTGCAAAGGGTGAATCCATCGTATGTTTACTTTCTCCCAGATAGTTACCTGGTAAACAACCAGGGTGTGATAGGGATAGGTTCGTTCTTAACAGAAATTAGTTATCCCTCTGTTTGTAACTAGATCTCCCGGAAATATTGCAAAACCCAAAAAACTTTAGGCTAAAGGCGAGAAAAGAGCTTGCCGATTGGATTTAGAGCGATACTAACGAGTGGTTTTGGCTTGCTTAGGGTTTTGGGAAACTGTCATCTTTTTGGTTCGTAGATAAATATAGTTAAAAATCACTGTAACTTGAAAAATTACACCGATGTTATAGCTGAATGAAACTACAGATAAATGGAATACAATAGTATACCACACAATCATTTCGTATGTATTAGGGGTCTGTGCGAGTTTGGCTTAACCGTCCATCAAAACCACTATTGTCAGGCAACAGTATCAATAAGTAACCCTTCAATGTCAGCCACGTCATGTACCCACTTGTTGAAATCATCATTGGTAATCTCTCGGGTCACAGAGCTGATTATTTTGCCATCACTATCCAGAGTGAGAAAATTTATCATTACTGCATAGTTTACTCTGTAAATACAGAAGCGGTAAGGAAGGTTTTTGGTTTTAAGACGCCTGTTTGCCTCTTCTGTTGCCTCTGCCAGCGGTCTAAAGTAGTCCTTCACTTTTTTGGGGTCTTTGTGTTCCCGGTGACCCTTCTCTTTTTTCTCTCTTTTTGAAAGCACATCAAGAAATAGCGGCACAGATGCGCTCTTTTCGACAGGGTCGATGTGAAAGGAACCGGACTTTTCGTAGATGTTACGGAATTTCATCAGGAGAAAACCTCCGTTTAAGTCTATTAGGTAAAATGATTATTGTTTTCCAGTTTTTACAAATTAATCAGGGCTAGAATTGAGAATGGAGAATGAGAGATAAGAATTTGTACTGCCGGGAGGTCGCCCCCTTGAGTCTTTTGTTCGGTTACAGTATAAATTTAAGTTCGGGGGGACCGTTAGGAGAGGGATGAAACAGAGTGGCCTCGAAGGGTTATAAATGTAGTTTGCAGGAGTTTTTAGAAAAGAATACAAAGAGAAAAAGTTCAGATGGGGAAAGCATTCCCCTAGCCTCAACTCCCATCTCGGCGGACCTCAATGGAATTTTCGGCTACCCCTTCAATGCGGTCGGGAATTTATACTGAGCTTGACGAAGTATCCCACGGGCACACTAAGGATGGCGAATTATTAGCCCTGTAGAGTGGAAGTTCATCTATAAATCTACAGTTTTTTCCGTAAAGTGGTTGAGGCGAAAAACAAAACGCAGTGCCCACAAAAAATGCCACTGAGCAAAACGCGCCAGGGGGGGGGGACGGAATGTGGACAATTCCGATTGTCCAATACATCCAGCCGAAGCACAGGATGTGCGTGACCACCGAAGGTGACCCGAAGGGTTCATTGCAAGACGCAATGAATCAAAAAGTGGAGCATTCCGATGCGCAACGCTACAAACGGTACCGAGTGAAGCGAGCATGGAGGAGAACCGGTGCCGTCTTCGGCAGGCGCCCAAACTCTTATTTTTTTTCTTAATCATCGATTGAAACCAAGGTATGGTTCCTTGCAGCGGTCTTGAGTCGCTGGATCGCCTTTTCCTTTATCTGACGAACTCTCTCTCTGGTAAGGTTAAGCCTTCGCCCGATTTCATCCAGTGTATGGGGTGTATCTTCCCCAACTCCGAAATAGAGTTTAAGTACTCTTTTCTCCCTCTCATTGAGCGTATCAAGAATCCTGTTTACCCCATCCTGCACGGAGAGCTCGGTAAGATTACTGTCGGGCATCTCCTGGTTTTCATCCTGTAACAGATCAAGGAGGATGGAACTATCATCGGCCTGCACCGGTGTATCAAGGGAGAGATACCTGTTGCCGATTTTCTGAATAGCGATGATCTCCTTTTCAGTCAACCCGATCTCTTCAGCGATCTCCTGCAGAGAAGGAATTCGGCGAAATCTCTGTTCAAGCATTGCCTGGGTTTTTCCGACCTTGTGAATCACTCCAATTCGGTTAAGCGGCACCCGTGTGATTCGGGAGCGGTCGGCAAGAGAACGAAGGATGGCCTGTCGTATCCACCAGACAGCATAAGAGATAAATTTAAAATTCCGTTTTTCATCGAAACGTTTTGCAGCCTGTATCAGTCCAAGGTTACCCTCACTTATCAGTTCACCCAGAGGCAAGCCCTGATTTTGATAATTTCTGGCCACACTGACTACAAATCTCAAATTTGCTTTGATCAGCTTTTCGAGCGCTTTCTTATCGCCTTTTCTGATCAGGACCGCCAACCGGCACTCTTCTTCGGTTGACAACGCCTGATTCTTGCTGATATCCTTTAGATACAGTTCCAGTGATATCTCATCAGGAATAATCATTCTTTTATCCATCTATTACCTCCAAGTTTCTAAACGTACTTCGCACTATGTACAGAAATTATTGTGTTTAGCTGAAATTCTGTTCTGTTTTAGATGATTACTACTCTGCTACCATTTTATTTTACACAACCAGATTTTGCTGCCGGAGTAATTTTGCTTGATTAGAAGTTTTATCCTTTCTATACATGATATACTTTCGTATATTAACAATACTTATACAAACGATTCAAAATTCTCCCAAAAACATATTCACAAAATCCATAACCTATCCATTAACCATCCATCAAAAGGATTAAGTATGCCAGACAATGTTACCTCAATAATTCTCGCCGGTGGACAGGGGCGTCGATTGTCCCCACTTACCGAATCACGTTCCAAGCCAGCAGTACCCATTGCAGGAAAATTTCGTCTCATTGATATCCCTATCAGTAACTGTCTTCACCATGGTATCCGTCAAATCTGGATTTTAACCCAATTTGCATCGGAATCATTACACCGACACATTTTTCAGACCTACAGAATGGATAACTTTTCAAAGGGTTTTGTCTCCATTCTTGCGGCCTCTCAAACTCCCGACAATAAGGGGTGGTATCAGGGAACCGCTGATGCGGTCAGGAAGAATATTAGTAACTTTGTTGGTGCAGCAGATACGATTCTTCTGCTCTCCGGTGACCATTTGTACAAGATGGATTTCACCAAATATCTCGATTTCCACAAGAAAAACGGGGCTGATCTTACTCTGAGCGTTGTTCCTGTTGAAAGATCCAAGGTAAGTGAGCTTGGTATAATGAAGCTTGATTCAGACTACAGAGTCCTTGACTTTATTGAAAAACCAAAAGAGGACAAGATAGTTGATGACTTTGAAATGCCTGCACAACTGCGACCAAAAAATCAGGACAGCTCCAAAGAGGAGAAGACACACGTCGGATCTATGGGTATCTACATTTTCAATAAAGATGTTCTTATGAATATACTCGAGAAGTACGACTTTGATGACTTTGGCAAACAGATTATTCCTGCTGCTATAAAAAGTTGTAATGTCTATGCATACCCCTTTGATGGTTACTGGGAGGATATTGGTACAATAAAGGCGTTCTTTGATTCACATATGGACCTAACAGGGTCAAAACCGCCCTTTAATTTCTACGATGAAGACAAACCGATCTTTACCCGCGCCCGATTTTTGCCACCGGCCAAAATTACCGGCTCTACTATAGATCATTCAATAGTAAGTGAAGGTTCAATAATTGATGATGCTATAATTGAGGAGTCGGTAATTGGTGTGCGTTCGATTATTCGTCAGGGGAGCAGACTGAAAAGAGTGATTTTGATGGGTGCAGATTATTATGGCGCAGACGAAGATAGAATAGGTATAGGCACGAACTGCAAAATCACCAATGCCATTATCGACAAGGATGTTAGCATCGGAGACAATGTCCAGCTCACCAACGTTGAAAATATGAAGGACGGTGAACGTGATGGAATAATTGTCCATGACGGGATAATTTGTGTTCCAAAGGGAGCCAAGATTCCATCAAATTATATTTTTTAGGCCACAGGAGGGATTCTCACCAAATCCCCCGTTAAGTACGCCATGAAACCAGTATAGCATAGAGGCTTGCTCGCACCATTTTGTGTGGGCAAGCCTTTTTTGTGGAATCATATGTTGCCAGTTTTATAGAGTGGCAAAAGAACTTTTCTTGCATACTCATCAAAACGGGTTGGGCAATTGGGAACCTGCGGATCGATTAGTGAGGGGCTGATTACTCCTCTGTTGATCGCATGGGAAGTTTCAACCATAGTATTGGCCATATAAGTGGAATAGCCGGCCTCCAGATAGTAATTTCTCATCTCCTTGTCAGATAGCAGTCTGTATACCAGTTCCGGTTCATCAATCGCCTGACCAATAACCTTTGCAGCCTGCCTCATAGTGGTTAGATCCCCGTACAACTCCACCCGCGACCTTCCGAAAAAAGAGTTGTTTACATGCATATTAGCCACGTTTGCCGCCACGTCGCCATTGTGCACCAAATAGAGAGGTGTATCTCCATCGATACAATCCCCAAGTATATTTCTACTTTTTAATAGTGCTAATTTATTGAGAAAATGGTCCATATAGTAACCGGAGCGTATTGTTATGACATTCTCAAATTGAAGATTATCGAGTTTCAGTTCAACTTCTCTTAAAGCAGAGAGGAATCCTGCCTCCTCTGATTCATCGGCCCCCATGGAAGAGAACAGGTAGATTGTCCTCAGTGGTATATCCCTTACGGCTTTTTCTACTGCAGCTGTGGTGCGGTTGAATTTCCCTCTGAAATCACCCATTTCCAGACTCAGGGGCAGTATCAAAAAGAGAGCATCTGCATCTTTCAGGGCGCTGGTCATAAAAACGGCATCCTCAATGTTACCGATTGCCGCCTCAACTCCCTCACTGATAAGATAAGCCATGTGCTGCCTGGAGCCATCGATTCCCCTTACCGCCACCCCTCTTTGGATCAGATTCATTGCCAGCTTTGAACCGGTTTTACCCATTATGTCTGTTATAACCACCATATCTAATACCTCCCCATTGGTTTAATGACCCATCGAAAGTAAAAAGATATCAATTCTCATTCCATTTTCATGAATAGTAAAAAATTAATAATTGACATTCTCATATATTATTTTATATTAATTCTAAGTCACCTATACAACACCATTTTATCCCCATTAGGAGGTTCCCTTTGAAGACACTGTTGCTGCCGCTGGTTATACTGTTGCTGGCCCTGAACACCGAGGCATTCAGAATCCCGGTGAGTGGAGGTGACGACCATGGTGAATTTGAACGTGAATTCGAACATGAG
>SKJJ01000181.1 GCA_007115975.1 Chitinispirillum sp. | reverse complement strand
CTTCTGATCTGCTTCGGAATTTTGACATTATTACCTCCTGTGTAGATGTGAAAAGTGTACAGGAAATAATATCACATTATATATTTAACTTTACAACACGTGGATTACCGAAGGCTTACGTTTATCCACCCTTTCTTTCATTCCCATTTCCGTGCTTTCTGTGGACCGATAATCTCATTCTATTTTTTGGCGGCAAAAAAGGAAGAGTCGATCAGATTCTAACGTCTAAGTGGGAGAAAGGAGTTGTCCACGGAAAGCAGGGAAGACACTGAAATAGGAAAACAGCATGTGTCCACTTTCTCATCTTCTGTGCCTTCCGTGGACAGACAAGAGTGACCCTAAACAGAAACACTAGTTATTTACCAATAATACTTGCTCTTCGTGTCAAATGCCTTTTTGTTTTCTATCGCTCTTTTGTACGCAGCCTCGTACTGCAAAGCGCTCGACTGCCAGGAAAAATCCCTTTTCATAGCAGTGCGAACCATGGAGCGAATGTGTTTTGGTCTGTCATAGTAGGTGGATACTGCCCACCCCACCGTATAGTAGAGAGCATCGGGGCTGGTATCGCTGAACTTGAAACCCGTTCCGGTACCCTCTTTTTCATTGTAGTTTTCCACAGTGTCATTCAATCCTCCGGTCGCTCTCACTATGGGCAGGGTTCCATAGTGCATCGAGTACATCTGATTAAGACCGCAGGGTTCAAAAAGTGAGGGCATGAGAAAAAAGTCACAGCCTGCTTCAATAAGGTGTGCCCGTCTGTTGTCGTAGCCGATATATGAGCCGGCTTTTCTTGGATAACGTGCGGGTAGATTGCCGAAATAGTCCTGAAGATCTCCTTCTCCGCTGCCAAGGATTACAAACTGCACGTGCATCTGGCCAAGAATTCTTTCGATCGCCTGAGCTATGAGATGAAAACCCTTCTGGTCCACAAATCTTCCTACCGTACCAATGAGTGCCACTTTTTTGTCCACCTTAAGATCGAAAGCTCTCTGAAGCTCCTGTTTACACTTCTGTTTTCCGGTGAGTTTTTCCATGGAAAAATGAGCGGGCAGATGCGGGTCGGTTTGGGGGTTCCAGGTCTCATAATCGATTCCGTTTAGTATGCCGACAAAGCTCTCTTTTTTATCGCTGAGATAGGGGGCGAGGCCAAAGCCGCCACCGGGTGCGGTGATTTCTTGCGCAAATGACGGGCTTACTGCGTTTACAAGGTCGGCGTAGTGAATACCACCTTTGAGAAAGTTGACCTTGCCGTAGGATTCCAGTTTGTCTTGCGTGAAATTCTGCCAGCCAAGGCCGATATAGTTGTAGTGATCCTTTGGATAGATTCCCTGGTAGGCTACATTGTGAAGTGTTAAGAGAGATGCCGCATCTCCCAGGATTGGGTCGTTCCAGTGCCAGACTTTGAGATAGGCGCAGCTAAGGGCACTTTGCCAGTCGTTGGCATGAACGATATCTGGTTTAAAACTGATATCTTTTGCAAGTTGCAGTGCGGCTCTTGAAAAAAAGGCAAAACGCCTGGGGTTGTCATCATAGTCATTCATGCCGTTGTCGTGATAAAGTCCTTCCCGGTGAAAAAAAAGGCCATGTTCAATCATGTAAACGGGAACCTGATCAGCGGACTTTGTACTGTGTACAGAACACCACTCCTCTTTGTCACCCATCCATACACCCATGGATTGAAGGCAGGTCGTGGTGTTGTAGTGATCTGGGTCGATAGAGCTGTACCGTGGAATAACCACCCTTACATCATGTCCCATTTTTAAGAGCGCTTTTGGCAGTGATGCTGCTACATCACCAAGTCCGCCGATTTTTGCATACGGGTGCATCTCGGAGATAAGGAAAAGAATTTTTAGCGGTTTGGACATGAAGAATCCTTTTTTTTCAGTTGTGTTCATTGGGTCTGCCTGATATGACCTTACAATATAGAATTTATGAGGTGGCCGGGGCACCAAATTAATGGCAAACTGGATATTTTCAAGGTTGTAATGGTACTACACCTGCAGTGGCATCAGCCAATAGCCGAAGTGAACTACAAATAACCGCCGGGGTGCCCCGGAGGACCCCAACTGTACAGGCATATATTGTGGCTGTTGGTTTTGGCTGATGTCGTGTGGTGCAGGAGCAAAAAGAAAACCAGGGAACAGAGCGGTTAAACAGAAAAGGCCAAAAAAATGCACCAAAGGTATCCCAATGGCAAAAATATTGCTGTTAAGATACTATCAAATCCCCAACCCTAAGCAGTAAACTGTTGCTGTTGTTAACAATTTAACGCTGGGAACGTCTGATGAAAGAGAAAAACTTTTCAGTAGTGTATGATTCCTACAGCCCTGCGGATGAGCCTCTCAGAGAAGCACTCTGTACTTTGGGTAACGGCTATTTTGCCACCAGAGGTGCCCATGAGAGCGTTTGTGCGGATGATCTTCACTACCCGGGGACCTATCTTGCCGGCGGGTACAACAGGCTAAAGAGCAGTGTTGACGGTGAGGTCATAGAGAACGAGGATCTTGTAAACTGGCCGGACTGGACCTTTCTTACATTCAGAATAGACCATGGCGACTGGTTTACTCCTGAAAACGTAAGGCTGATCTCCTATCGTCAGGAGCTTGATCTGTTCAGGGGTTTTCTGCACAGTGCACTCCATTTCAGGGATCGTGAGGACCATGAAACAATTCTGAATTCCTGGCGACTGGTGCACATGGAGCATCAGCATTTGGGGGCAATAAAATGGGAACTTATCCCGATAAACTGGGCTGGTGCTATTACCGTCCGATCAGCAGTAAACGGCAATGTGGCCAATACCGGTGTGGAGCGTTACAGAAGCTTAAACAGCACACATCTGGAGACGATTGGGGGCGGATGTTGCAAAAACGGCAACATCTACCTTGAAGTACGGACAAGTCAGTCTCATATCCATATGGCGCAGGCAATAAGAACCAAAGTATTTGGTGATGACGGGGCATTGTTGCCGGTGACACAGAGTGCCGATCAGCAGGAGGGCTTTTTTGCTCAGGAGCTTAAATTCAGCTGCGAGCATAATACTCCTGTGCGTATAGAAAAGAGTGCGGCCCTCTACACCTCAAGAGATATGGCTATAACTGAACCTGTGCTGGAATCGGTTGAACTTTTGGAGAGGGCGGGGGATTTCAGGGAGCTGCTGAAAACGCATGCAGCGGTCTGGAAAGAGCTTTGGAACCGTTTCGATCTGCAAATTGACGGTGATGATGAGAGTCAGCTGATTATGCGGCTTCATATTTTCCACATTCTGCAGACCGCTTCCCCTCACACTTACGATCTTGATATAGGCATGCCGCCAAGAGGTCTTCACGGTGAAGCCTACAGGGGCCACATACTGTGGGACGAACTGTTTACATTTCCCTTTCTCAATTTCAGAAATCCCCTGCTCACCAGGGAGTTTCTTCTCTACCGTTACAGACGCCTTGAGCGGGCCCGTTTTGCCGCTGCCCGTGAGGGTTTCCGTGGAGCGATGTTTCCATGGCAAAGTGGCAGTAACGGCAGAGAGGAGAGTCAGCGTATACATCTTAACCCCGCTTCGGGGCGGTGGGTTGAGGATGAGACCTATCTGCAGAGGCATGTCAACTCTGCCATAGTCATGAGTATCTGGCAGTACTTTCAGAGCACGGATGACAAAGAGTTTATCTATTTTTTCGGCGCTGAGATAATGTTCGAAATAGCTAAATTCTGGGCATCTGCAGTCACGTTCAACAGGGAGCGGGACCGCTTTGAAATTCAGGGGGTAATCGGTCCTGATGAGTACCACACCCGTTATCCGGAATCTCAGGTCGGTGGTATAGACAACAACGCCTACACCAACTTTATGGCAGCCTGGGTGATGCTCCGGGCAGTTGACACCTATAACCTTCTGGATGTCAATCGAAAAAATGAACTCTTTAACAAGCTGAAAATAGACTATAATGAGCTGAAAAAATGGCAGATGATCAGCAGCAGGATGTTTATCCCCTTTACCGGAGAAATAATCGATCAGTTTGAGGGCTATTCGCAGCTCAGGGAGTTGGACTGGAAATTTTACCGGCAAAAGTATGGTGAAGATATCCGGCTTGACAGAATTTTGGAAAATGAGAACGACTCTGTCAACAATTACAAGGCAAGTAAGCAGGCCGATGTACTGATGCTGTTCTATCTGTTCTCCAAAGAGGAACTCAAACAGACCTTTGAGCACATGGGGTATACCGTTGATTTGTCATCCATACCAAAAATAATTGAGTACTACCGTCACCGTACTTCCCACGGTTCTACTCTTAGCCGGATTGTTTACTCCTGGGTATTTTCCCGGTATGACCGCAGCCGCTCCTATGAGATTTTCAAAGAGGCGCTTATGTCTGATTTTCAGGACATTCAGGGCGGTACAACAAAGGAGGGTATTCATCTGGGTGCAATGGCCGGAGCAGTTGACATTGTACAGCGCTGTTTCACCGGCCTTGAAGTAAGGGATAATGTTCTCCATTTCACTCCCCAACTGCCGCAGAATCTCTCCGAAATCAGACACACTATACGGTACAGAAGTCACTGGATTGAGATCGTCCTGAACCACAAAACACTGGCTATCTCATTTGAACAAGGGTGGGGAAATCCGGTAACAATAGTGGTAAAAGGAAAGGAGTATGTATTTGCCAAAAAGGAGCGGATGGTTTTTGAGCTGTAGAAAGAGCCTACAGATCGGTAACCATAGGTAGTTGCCTGTCCGGGAATTGTTCGCTGAACAGCTCCTCAATCCTCTCTTCAAGGTGTCGGCGAACAGTCGGGTTATCACTTGTCTGATAAAGAAAATAGAGCAGATCTACTCCCTCAGTGTCTCTTCCGGAGCGTTGGAAAAAAGTTGCTGCAAGTGTGCCAAGTTTCTCTGATGGTGCACCGGGAACTCCAGAGGCAACCGAGAAGTAGTGTGCTGCCGTCTCATAGTTATTGTGATATCGGTAGTAGTGCATTCCCAGTATAAATGCGATGTTCCATCGGGTGTCACCCAGGTGAATCATTCCTCTCTCCAGAATTATTCTGGCGGCATCAGGATTGTCCGTGTAAGCGGGAAGAAGCAGTCCTGCGAATTCGTAGGCAGGGTAGAACTGGGGGTGCAGTCTGGTCACTATGTCAAGCATCTGTACCAGCCAGGGGAAACTTCGATCGGTCATAAGGTTGTCCCCAAAGTATAGAACTGTTCTTATCCATAGCACATGGGCATAGGTGTTATGAAAACCTAAAAGTAGTGGTTTTACCCGTTCGTTTCCGGGCAGATAAGCCATACTTTGGGGTTTGGGTTGATTGCCGGTGATCCGGGTAATACGATTTTGGGTAGCGGCAACGGCCCCCAAAAGGAGTAGTACGGTAATGATAAAAAGCAGTGAGCGTTTCAAGTTACAGATCCTTTGAACTGAATACCCAGACAGAAAGTACAAGGAGAATCGCTGTGTACAATGTTCCGTAAAGCAATGCGAGCGCAAAAAAACCTTCCGCTACAGGCTGCCCGTAAACCACCTGCGTTCTTATGTTGAAGTGGTCGAGGTTCGGAAGAATGTAATAGATTATCTGCAGTACAGTTTGCCAGATAGCGTTTTGTGCCTGACGGGTCCCCATGGTTATGGCGGTGTTGAGGTGTCCGGCAGCATAAAAGGCCAGAGTGAAAATTGCAGCAAGTGTTGGAGTGGTAAAGGATGAGAAAAAAATGGCAGCGGCAACAATCACCGCCATCTCCATCATTATGAGTGTGATTGCTGAGATCACCCCCCAATTCAGCTCTCCCCCAAGGAGATGGATTGAGACCATGAAAATGGCAGCAATGATAATCAGGTTTACCATGAGGGTAACGAACAGTCCGGCAAACTTACCAATAATAAATGGGGCTCTTCCGATTGGTTTTGTTATAACACCATAAACGGTTTTGGTGGAAATCTCCATCCCTATCATACCTACCCCGATGAATACGGCCAGTAACAGCCCGGTGAGAGACATGGTAGCCATACCAAAATCTGCCATTACCTGACTTCTCGAAAACACTGAAAGTTCCCCAAAGGTCATCGACAGTAGAAGGACAACTCCTGCAATCAGAAGAATATTGTACAGCACTTTATTGCGAATGGTTTCCTTGAAGGTGTTAAGAGCTATAACAGACAGTACGTTCATGAGCTTGTCTCCGTTGAGCTGCCGTAGAGCAGTGTTTCAAGTGGCATGGTTCGCCTGGTGATCGATATGCTGAAAACAGCGTGCTGGGCGAGTGTTCTCTGGCACTCAGTTGCATCATCTCCCTGCGGAACAAATACCCTGCAGGTGTGGTCCTGATTATGGGAAACGGTCCATCCCCTGGCCGTCAATTTCTCCACAACCTCTGGAGGAATTGTAGGTGTAATCAACTCAGTTCCAAGGTACCCTTTTTCCAGAAGAACGCTTACTTCTCCGCAATACCGCAGTCTCCCTTGGTTCATCACGATCACCTCATCACACACCATCTCAATGTCTTCAAGCACATGTGTGCTGAAAAAGATTGTTTTTCCCTCTTTGCCAAGCCGGATAAAGAGGTTTCTGAAAAGCCTTCTGGCCGGAGGGTCAAGGCCACTCATGGGTTCGTCGAGTAGCAGCAGATGGGGGTCACCCAAGAGGCCGTTTGCCATATTGAGCCGCTGCATCATACCCTTTGACATGCTGTGAATACGGGTATTCTCTTTTCCGGTTAACGCAACTATTTCAAGGACCCGCTCAATTTCGTTTCGCGTTTTTGCCTTGTCGAATTTCAGAAGATCGCAGGAGAAGCGCAGCGCCTCCTTTACAGAGAGATGGCGGTAGAAATAGGGTTGTTCCGAGACGTAAGAGACATCTTGTCTGGCCCGTGGGCTGGAGGAGTCGATTCCCCTGATCGTAACCGCTCCACTGGTAGGTTTAACCAGCCCCATAAGCATCTTTATGCTGGTGGTTTTACCCGCTCCGTTGGGACCGACAAAGCCGGTTATTTTTTCTGCAGTGACCGATGCACTGAAATCGGTCACTGCATTCACCATTGTACCCTTAAAACCACGGCGGTACACTTTTGATACACTTTCAAATGAGACTATTTTGTCCATAGTTTTTTCTTGTTTGCAGATGTTAGCTGATTACATAGTATTTGTTGTGAATAACCCCATTACCCTGTTGTGCACGGTTGTCGGGCGAATTCGAAATACGCTCGAGTGAAAACCTGCGTTGTTTTGTCACTACCGCTGTTTAATCCTGCGGTACTTAGCACTAAGAAGTGCCGGGTATACTACTCTTTTTTCGGGTCTTCATCAAAAAAAAATAGATGTTGTACAGATTGTCACTGCCGTTCATAATGGTATGGTACAGTTGCTACCGCACAAAAAGTCACTGGTTCAACCCTTTTTCCTGCGGTTGTCGGGCTTGGTTCAGACACCCAGGAGTGAGGGATCCTCAGCCGTATCTGTTCTGAAGAGCTACCAGTTATAAAAATCTATTTTTTTGTACAGAAAATGCAACTTTTTCTTTCAGTGGCAAAATTAGATTTTTCCCATTACATAAAATATTTTCCTCATTCGGGTGTAACCTAATTTTGAGTTGTAAAAATCAGTGGAGGGACAATATGGATGGATGTCCATGTGGTTCAGGGCAGTCTTTTGCTGCCTGTTGTGAGCCGGTAGTAAAAAGAATAAAACCTGCCGGTACGGCAGAGGAGCTGATGCGAGCCAGATACAGCGCTTATGCTACAGGAGCGGTTGATTTCATTCTCCATTCAACTCATCCCGACCGGCATGAGGAGTGTGACAGAAAAGCGGTACAGCAGTGGTCAGATAGCTCTCAGTGGCATGGGCTCCAGATCGTCTCCACAAGCAGAGGCGGGGAGCAGGATGTTGACGGGGAGGTGGAATTCAAAGTTGATTTCACTGAAAACAGAATGAGAAATTCCCTTCATGAGACTGCAACATTTAAAAGGGTGGATGGAACGTGGTTCTATTACGATGGTGAGGTTCATGCCCCCAAGCCATATGTAAGGTCCGAGGGAAAGGTAAACCGTAATGATCCATGCCCCTGTGGCAGTGGCAAAAAGCATAAAAAGTGCTGTTTCTGAAATAAAAAAGCACTGTTTAACTGCACAGTGCTTTAGTCTCCTGGCGGTAGTTTCAGACCAGGTCCTTATCCTTCGATTGCTTCAGTGGGACATGAGTCCACGCATGCACCGCAATCAGTACACTTGCCGGAATCAATTGTATAGATAGGGTCTCCCTCACTAATAGCTTCAACGGGACATTCGGGGAGACACGATCCGCACGCAAGGCATTCATCGGTGATCTTATGGGCCATAATTACCTCCTGGTTAGGTGAAAAGAGATCTGAAACTGTCTGATGAATCTTGATAATCATCGGTATTTTCAACAATTTCTACCTTAAAATTATAATATGTACTGTACGGTATAAACAAAAATTGTAAAAAAAATCACTGCTGCAATTATTGTACTGTATGGTGGTTTGTTATCACTGATCCTTAAATTGGTTCGGGACCCACCCCATCAGTCGCCGACGGTTCTTCTGCAGAGTGACGGCCGGGTCCTGTCTCCAATAAACGCCACATATATCGCTGCTTCATAAAGCAATAAAAGTCAACTGGAATGACTTTGCGGGTTCAACAACACTGTTTGCCGTTCAAAATTGTATATTATTGATGTTTTGGTGCAAATATATGCCTCGACAATACTAATTTTTTCAGAAAAGTAGCCTGATTGGATTACTACTGTGCTTTTTAATGCCGCCGCAGGGGAAATCAGGTGGCGTAACTGAGCGGTAATTGTGCACCTGCTATCAATCTTATGGATATTACTATAAGCTTCACAAAGAAAGAGACTATGGAAAAACAGTATAACCCCGCCGATGTTGAAGACAAATGGTATGGTTACTGGATGGAAAAAGGCTTTTTTCATGCCGATGAATCCTCCGATAAACCCGCTTACTCAATTGTAATTCCACCTCCCAATGTTACTGGTGTGCTGCACATGGGGCATGCTCTCAATAACACCATTCAGGATATTCTCATCCGTTATAAAAGAATGTGTGGCTTTGAGGTGATGTGGATGCCGGGGACCGATCATGCCGGTATCGCAACGCAGAATGTGGTGGAAAGGCGGTTGGCTTCAGAGGGGAAAAACCGTCATGATCTGGGTAGAGAAGCGTTTTTACAGGAGGTGTGGAGGTGGAAAGAGGAACATCATGCCACCATTACCAATCAGCTCAAAAAACTGGGCTCCTCCTGTGACTGGGATCGCGAACGATTTACAATGGATGAAGGGCTCTCTGTTGCCGTAAGAAAAGTGTTTGTCAAGCTGTATCAAGAGGGTCTTATCTACCGGGGAAAATACATTATCAACTGGTGCCCACGATGTCAGACCGCCTTATCCGATGAGGAGGCTGAACACAGAGATGTTAACGGCAAGTTGTACCATTTCCGCTACCCCTACGCCGATGGTTCCGGATTTGTAACTGTTGCCACCACCAGGCCCGAAACCATGCTGGGTGATACTGCGGTTGCGGTAAATCCGGCAGATCCGCGTTATGCAAATGTTCTGGGCAAAAAAATAGTGTTGCCTTTGGTAAATCGGGAGCTGCCAATTATAACCGATAACTTTGTTGATAAGCAATTCGGTACCGGTGCTGTAAAGGTTACCCCTGCCCACGATCCCAACGACTATGCAATGGGACAGCGCCACGGTCTTGAACCTGTTGTGGTGATGGATGAAACGGGTCACATGGCCGGTCCCATACCCGAAAAATATAAAGGCATGGATCGTTTCGCTGCACGTAAAGCAATTGTAGCGGACCTCGATGCGCTGGGTCTTGTGGAGAAAACAGAACAACATAACCACGCTGTGGGTCACTGTTACCGCTGTCATACAGTTGTGGAACCATACTATTCCGATCAGTGGTTTGTAAAGATGACGCCGCTTGCAGAGCCCGCCTTGAAAGCGGTTCAGAGCGGGGAACTGAAAATTTTTCCTCAGCGGTGGAAAAAGACCTACACCGAATGGATGGAAAACATACGGGACTGGTGTATCTCAAGACAGATATGGTGGGGACATAGAATACCGGTATGGTACTGCGAATGCGGCGAGACAATCGTGTCGGAGGAGGATCCCGATAAGTGCGGCCTCTGCGGATCGTCAAAGCTCAGGCAGGATGAGGATGTGCTTGACACGTGGTTCTCTTCATGGCTCTGGCCGTTTTCGACTATGGGCTGGCCGCAGGAGAGCGGGCTTATGAAAAAGTTCTACCCCACAGATGTTCTTGTTACTGCACCGGAGATTCTCTTTTTCTGGGTCGCACGCATGGTTATGGCCGGGGATCACTTCACCGGAAAATTGCCCTTCACCGATGTTATTCTTCACGGAACAGTGAGGGATAAATCGGGAAAGAAGATGAGTAAATCGCTGGGCAATTCCATTGATCCCCTGGAGATTATTCCCGTTTACGGAGCAGATGCTCTTCGGTTTTCCATGGTGATGATTACTGCGCAGGGTGCAGATGTTTTCCTGGGTAAAGATACTTTTGATATAGGGAGAAACTTTGCCAATAAGCTCTGGAACGCCTCACGTTTTCTTCTTGGCAATATAGAGTCGGCGGTACAGTTCGATTCGCTTCCTCCTCAGGACCGGCTTCAGTCTGAAGACCGATGGATTTTAAGCAAACTGCAGCATCTCATATCTTCAATGACAGATGCAATAGAGGGGTATCGGTTCAATGAGGCGTGTCATCTTATGTACGACTTTTCATGGCATGAATTCTGTGACTGGTATGTGGAAGCTAAAAAGAAAGATCTGTACGGGGACAGGGATCCGGTAAGCAGAGAGGATGCCCGGGCCATAGCAGGATATGTGCTTGCATCCATTCTTAAACTGCTCCATCCTGTTATGCCTTTTTTGACAGAAGAGATCTGGTCGCACATGCGACAAAAAATTACAATCACCGAAGTGATTGATACCGAGTCCATAATGAGTGCTACCTATCCAAAGGCAGATTCAAGATATATTGATGATTCCATTGAGGAAAAGTTCAAACTGCTTAAAGAGGTCATCACGGCGCTGCGAACAATTCGCTCAGAAAACAACATCCCCCCTGACAAGACCGGAACTGCCGTTATTATCCCGTCAAACAAGGACACCCAGCAATGGCTCAGTTCTCAGACGGTTCTGATTAATCAGTTTGCCAAACTATCACACACGCTGATTGATACGGAGGCTGCCAAACCAGGATTTGCGGGTTCTGCAGTGGTGATGGGAAATGAAATCTTCCTCTCCCTGGAAGGACTCATCGACAGAAAGGTGGAAACAGAGCGTCTTAATAAGGAGATCGCACGTGTCGAGGCACTGGTACGATCCACTCAAGGAAAGCTAAAGAACGAGAAATTTATTTCAAAGGCCCCCGAAGTGGTTATTAACAAGGAGAAGGCGAAGCTGGACGGGTTACTTGTAAATCTCCAAAAGCTTCAAAAGAGTCTGGCAGATCTTTAACTGCATTAAATATTGTAAGGTTTTACTGCTTGCTGTTATGGGTGGTTAGTAGTTATTGATGCTCGAAGCCGGCTTCTTTTCTCTCCCGGTATCGGGGTCGGGATCGGCTTTGAGATGAAACGATTGCGATGCCGCAGCCGACCGGGACGCCGGGGGAGGGGGAGCGGTAGTGCAGATCTTTAACCTAAAGAGATGAATGCAGACAACCAAGAAATTACTCTATTTTAACGCTCTGTTTGACCTTAATCCGGGGAACGTAAGACAACCGGCTTTGCACAGAGCGGCCGATGAGATGACAACTCTTTTCCTCCCCATGGGCAGTGCCTCCGACTCCATTGTTCTCAATACGGGTTTGCCGGATGGATACAGGGACTACCTGACTCAGGCGGGACTGAGTCTGCCCCGTGTGCTCGATGATTCAAAAGCGGATGCCTATATTGTCGAGCCGTGGGGCTGGGACAGTGATGCGTTGCTGTTGGCCCAAAAATATGGTGATATAACCCATCACCCCGATATTTCCGCAGTAAGAAATGTTAACTCAAGAAAGTTCTGTTCATCGTTACCAGTGGAGATTACCCGCACTGTCCCGGGGTCGGTATTTGCAGAGGATCAGTACGGAGTGGAAAATGCACTTGAGCAGTTGAAAAACTCCTATCCACTGGTGGTTAAGCCAAATTTCGGATCAAGCGGGTTTGGCTTTTTGCATCTTACGGATCAATCTATTACTGCTGCTCAGGTTCAGGCAATACGGAATTATCTCCAAACGGGTGGTGCAGTTATAGAGCCCTGGGTTGCACGGTTGGAGGATATCTCCTGCAGCATAGAGATAAACCGCAATGGAGTTCTCGACAGGCTCAGCTTTTTCAGGTGTATTGTCAACCGAAGAGGTACATTCAACGGTGTGCACATCCCTCCCGAAAAGGAAGTGGACAAAAGGGGTCCCTTTGCGGTGATTGAAAAGGGTGTGAGGGATGCCGTGAAATATATCGTTGATGCGGGGTATTTTGGACCGGCAAGTATCGATTCATTTCTTTACATAGACAGAGCAGGAAAAGAGCAGGTCGTTGCGGTTGGGGAGATCAATGCCCGTCATATTGTAAGTGATATAGGCAGGGCGATTGGAAACCAGATTGCTCCGTGCAGACACAGCTATTTCAGGTTTACAAGCAGAAAGCTGCTCAGGTTGCCTGAAAATTATTCCGAACTCAGGAAGCGACTCGGTTCTCTGGCATTTTGCCCCGAAAGCAAAAAAGGGGTACTTGTTGTTACTCCTTTAAGGGTCGGGGACCGCGCTGGTTTTCATCAGCCGTACAGGAACGGATTTTTTATCAGTGCCGACTCCTCAGAGGAGCTCTTTGCGATGGATCGCGCACTGCTTGGCATTTGTAGGGCTGGGTAATGTCTGTCACACCAGTGGTGTTTGCTTGCTGTTAAAAGTTTTATGGTGTAAATGGAATGCAGTGTTCGCAGAGAAGAATGAGAGAGCAACGCAGGGTTTAAAAAGAGACGGTGTGGAGAAAAGACGATCCCATTGCTGTAATAGCGATCTTGAGTAACCCCTTCAGGCTTACAACAACTTTTTTTGCCGTGCCGACATTAATCATGCGCAAGGATAGAAATTTCTTTGATCTGTTTTACTTAGGATGTATTTAAGTATGTTGTTTAAAAATAACAGGTAAGGTGGAGCTATGGCCATAAAGAGCGTGATGTCAGACATGGATGGTGTGATTTACAGGGGAAAAAGTGTCGTTTCCGGGGCGAAGGAGTTTATCGGCACACTGGTTGAGACCGGTGTGCCGTTACTGTTTCTTACCAACAACTCTCAGCAGACCCCTCTTGATCTCAAGCGGAAACTTGAAAATATGGGTTTTGCAGGGTTGCATGAGTTCAATTTCATCACCTCAGCCATGGCTACTGCATCGTTTCTTCACGATCAGAGGCCCGCAGGAACAGCGTATGTAATCGGCGGTGGTGGTCTTGTTAGCGAGCTCTACAGGGTCGGGTATTCCATCACGGAACACAATCCTGATTATGTGGTAGTGGGAAAGACAACATCCTTTAATTTTGAGATGCTTAAAAAGGCGATAACACTGATTATGCAGGGGGCAAAGTTTATCGGAACAAACCCCGATGTTATAGATCCTATGGAGAGTGGCTTTGAACCTGCCTGTGGCAGTATTCTTGCAGCCATAGAGATTGCAACAGGCAAAAAGCCCTATATAATTGGTAAGCCAAACTCTTTAATGATGACTATCGCTCTGAGGCAGCTTGGTGCAGCTGCAAGTGAGACTCTCATGATTGGCGACAGGATGGATACGGATGTTGTTGCAGGTATGGAGGCCGGTATGAAAACCTGTCTTGTTCTTTCCGGTGTGAGTCAAAGAGGCTGTTTAGATAAATTCCCCTATAAACCCGATTATGTATACGACTCTGTTGGTGCAATTAACCTTAGTGAACTGGACTGATTGTTATGGAAATTTCGATACCCACCCTTCTGCGTATAAAACCGAATGCGATCTACAAGATTGGTAAGTATCTGCGCAAAGAGCGCTTTACCCGTATAGCACTCTTTTATGGTACAGGGATCAAAGAGCTTTTAGGAGAACCGCTTGCCATCTCACTTGACTCATCAGAAATTCAGGTTGTTCATGAAGAGACCATTGCAACAAATGATGCCGAAGAGGTGATCAAGAGCGCCTTTACACTTCCGGGAAATGTACAGGCCATAGTGGCCATCGGGGGAGGGAAAGTTGTTGATTACTGCAAGTACGCTGCTTTTATACTCCAGTTGCCGATCATCTCTATGCCTACTTCAATTTCAAATGATGGGTTTGCATCCCCGGGAGCATCACTTGTTGTAAACGGGAAAAGGAAAAGTCAGAAAGCAAAAATTCCATTTGGGGTAGTGATTGACACAGAGGTTATACGAAAATCTCCTGAGTTTTACACCTTCTCGGGGATCGGAGATCTGGTATCCAAATACACCGCTGTGTTTGACTGGAAACTTGCAGGCAGGGTTAAGCAGGAACCGGTTAACGACTTTTCTGTTCTTATATCAATCAACGCAGTTGATATGATGGTGAGTTATAAGCATAAAGAGATCAGGGATCTGGAATTTTTAAGGCTCATATGCGGATGTCTGGTGATGAGTGGTGTCGCGATGGAGGTTAGTGGATCAAGCCGGCCTGCGAGCGGCAGTGAACATCTCATCTCACACGCCTATGAGACCATTGCTCCACAACCCTCTTTGCACGGTCTGCAGGTGGGGGTCGCTACCTATGCAATCTCCTGGCTTCAGAACAACCCCGAACATCACACGATTAAAAAGGTGTTGGAAGATACAGGCTTTGTCAATTACCTGTCCCAAAACCCCCTCGACAAGGCTTCCTTTATCGAGGCGATAAAATATGCGCCAAATGTCAAAGAGAACTATTATACGGTCCTGTCGGACAAAGACAATATGGCCAGGCTCATTGATTTTGTCCGCAAGGATGAGTATTTCGGTAATTTTGTGAGGTGATTTTCAAAGGTTTGGAAAGATTGCAATCAGGGGGTGCTGCCAACAAACAAAAAGTATCACCGCGCCCCCCTCAGAGCCTTGTATCCTGGATCACCAGATCAACCCTGCGGTTTTTCGCCCTGCCCTGATTGGTGCTGTTATCAGCCACCGGCCGGTGAAATCCATACCCTGTGGCACTGAGTCTCTCGGCAGCGATACCTTGCTCAGAGAGAAAGTTCATGACGTTTTGTGCTCTCTGTTCTGACAATCTCATATTGAAGTCATTTGAACCCACATTATCGGTATGGCCTTCAATTATTACATTTACATCTCGGTAGATAAGCAGGATTCCGGCAATTCGTGCCAAACTGGTCTGAAGATCAGCTGTTAAGCTGGCCTTGCCCACATCAAAAAGAATATCGGACATGGAAATAATAGTGCCCCGTGCATCTTCACTTACACTGATAATTTCACTTTGCAGCTCAGAAAACCGGGACTGTGCCTCCTCCATCATTTTTCTGGCGGCTTCACGCTCCTCATTGAGGGTCTGCTGAGTGTAGTCCAGTTTTTCTTCAAGAACAGAGATATAGCTTCGTTCGAGGCCATTGATGGTGCTTTGCACATTGTACAAAGCTAACTGCAATGAGTCTGTTATCTGGTTAAGAGACTGTGCATTGTAGAGATAGGTCTCTGATTTAATCTGTATAAGTGCGGCCTCGGTGAGAACGGAGCAGATATCAAAAGCAGAAACGGACCGGAAACTGGTGGAGTTGTCTTTAAGTAGTGGCTGGGTAGCTTGAATTGATGCCATCGCTTTTTTATAAAGATGCAGGGAGGGCAACTCTGCATGAGGCAATTGGGTATATGCATTTTCAAGTTTTTTGGAAAAATACCCCAGCATCTCAAACCGTGATTCTGGCTTTTGTTGCTGTAACGTTTCATGGACAGAGTAATTGGTAATTGGTGCTTGATCCGTCTCTTCCAGCGATGAGCCGAAACTTTCTGTGTCAGTGTTATCATGGTGAATCTGGGAAAAAGAGGAGACACAAAGAGCAAAGGCAAGAGTAATGGAATGCAACATATTTCTCATTTTGTTCATGGATCCCTCGAAATTCTGGTGTTCCGCAGAATCTGGTTTTGCAGCTCAAGTCTATTTTCGCTCTCCCTGTTCGTATCTTTGGCGTCCAGATAGATTGAGCTGCTCTTTAGGTTGTAGTGTTGTGTGAGTGCCAAACGATACCGCGCAGCAGCCATTTCTGAGAGCAAAAAAGCCTCTTCACTGTCTGAACGCTCTGCTATTGTAAGCAGTGAATCTGCCTGACGTACCTCTTTGCTGTCCAGGTTTATTCGCAAACACTCCTCTTTGAGAAGTTGTGTCTCTGCAAGGCTGCTCTCTTTTATAAACTGGTATCCGGATTTCCCGCAGGAGCACAAAAGGAGCAAAGTGAGTAGAGCAATGAGCTGTTTGGAAATTGAAAGCATATTGTATCCTTATGAATCACACCTGCATCAATAAAAACTGAATGGACATAATTGGCTGTTATAAAAGATAATATAGTATTATGCACCAAACAGGGGACGGACTATCATTAAGTGCTTAAAAAATAGGCTCTTATGCAGTGAGAATCGCGGTGACGGTACACCGAAAAGAGCCCCCTTACAGCGAAAAAAAGATCATCTTTACTAAAAACAGCTTAAATTTTGTCTTTTTTTTCAACATTTTTTAATACTACACGAATATCAGTAGATTTTGTGTTATATTATCACTAAAGAGCTTTGTCTGTGAAGTCCATATTTCTTGACTAATATCGTTCTTCCGGGAATTCTGCTTCAAGCTTTGGGTTCATGTCACCATCCTTAGGCGAACTTACCTGCTGTTTGAGAGAACAACCACCGTTGCATGAAGAGCTCAAGAAATTGGACGCAGACAAAGTTTTTATTTTAAACCACTCAGATACTCTGTTCTAATGAATAACGATCATCCCCCCATCCGTCCACCCAGTGAGGCTCACAGCACTCTTCTGAGAATTACAGAGGGGTGCTCCTATAACGGCTGCACATTCTGTCCGGCATATAAGAATATACCATTTACGATCCGCAGTGCTAAACAGATCAAGCAGACCCTGCTTTCAATCGCTTCAGTCCACCGGGCAAGCAAGCGTCTTTTCCTCTGTGATGGCGATGCGCTCACCGTGCCCCAGGATCGTTTGACCGAAACAATGGCGATGATTCACCAGATTTTACCTGAGGTGAAAAGCATAAGAACCTATGCCAATGCAAAAAGTGTGAGCACAAAGAGTGATGAGCAGCTGCGGACACTGCGCCAGGATGGGTTGAAAGTGGTGCATATGGGGCTGGAATCGGGAGATGATGTCACTCTCAAGAGACTAAACAAATGGGGAACAGCTCAGGAAATTATCACACAGGCTAAACGACTCAGGCAAGTCCGGATCAAGCTCTTTGTCACCGTTCTTCTCGGTGCCGGGGGTACGCAGCGCTCCGACCAACACGCCAGGTTTACTGCAGACGCTCTGTCTCAAATCGATCCTGAATATATCGGCGCTCTGACCCTTATGCCCTACAGGGGCACTCCCCTCTATGAGCAGTGTGCCAATGGCACCTTCACCCTCCCCTCTCCCAAAGCTCTGCTCGGGGAGCTTAAAACGGTGCTCGAAAATCTTACGCTTTCAAGAGGTCTCTTTTTCGCCAACCACGCTTCAAATTATTTACCCCTAAATGTTCGGCTGCCCGGGGGCAAGGATCAAGCTCTTAAGCTGATTGAACATGCTCTGGGTGATCAATCTGCTCTGAAACCGGAGTGGATGCGGGGACTGTGAGCGGGCTGTTTTTGCGCTGCTGATCATTCAATTTCTCTGCGCTCCCCAGTGATCCTTCATAATGGTACTATCCAACCCTGGATACCCCTGAGGTTAGCTATTCTTGTATTCCCAAGGGTACTTCTTTTTGGTTCAATGTTTGCTCCCTGTTTAAGCACTCTCAATACAGAGCACAGCGGACTCTTTAAACACGGGAAAATACCATGCATGTCGCCACTTTTTTACTTCTGGTTGCCATTATGGGAATTGCGGCAAACGGTTCGGTGGTCATTTCGGAAATATTCCCCCGGGGAAGAGTGGATCAGCCAGAGTGGATTGAGATAAAAAACAGCTCTTCTAAACCAATAGATCTGAAAAACTGGAAACTATCCAAAGGAATGGATACAGCGGTTATTATCACCTCTGAGCACACTGTCTCTGCCGGAGATTTTCTTGTACTGACTCGCTCCCACAACCTGCTTCAATCAAAATACCCTCTTTTGTCAAAAATAGTGCAGCCCCCACGATGGCTCTCGCTTAATAACTTCAACGATACGGTTTCACTTTTAGATCACAATAACCGGTTGGTCGACAAGGTCTGCTACAGTTCGTCCTGGTTTACCGGCTGGACCATTCAATCTCTGGAAAGAAGCGACATGAGCTCACCGGCTGTCACTGCTTCATCCTGGGATCTTGCCCAACCGCCCTCACCGGCACTTCCAAACAGGGCAATGCATGTTGCAGCCCACAATGTATCGCTCAAAATCGGACCAGTACCCTTTTATCCCAATGGGGACGGTCTGGATGATTTTCTTGCCATAAAACCTGAAATACCATCGGGTTACAGCCTCACGGTGAGGATTATCGGTTTTGATGGGCATGAGTTGTTCAGGATGCCGGTGCATAATGAGCAGCTTAGGTGGGATGGCCGCTGCAGCAATGGACGGCATGCCAAAGCGGGCCCCTATTATGTAATAGGAGAGTTTGTAAATAGTGAGGGGAGGAGGTTCTATATCAGAAAAATGGGTCTATTGTGGCGATAGATAAAGTTCTGAATCTGGCGGTGGTGGTAATTGCTGTAACCTGTTGTGCGCTCAGTGCACAGGTGAGTGATCCCTTTGAAGCAGGTTACTCAATGGGTAATTTTGGGGCTATCGTTCAAACCGATGGTCCCGGGGGCAGGCAGCCCTGGGTGCCTGCAGCATACCACAGAGATACCCTTTTATGGGGAGTGAGTTTTGCCGCCCTGAGTTTCTATGGCCGTATTGATAACCTGAACGGTCCGCGGCCACACAGAACTAAATTTGGGGGATGGATCTCGGTCGATCGTCTTACCGTTAAAACTGCTATGAGCTTTTTCACTGTGCATAAGCTCTATAGTGAGCACAATGCGACGGTATCAGTTGGTTATGAGTTGGGCAGATTTAATGGAAGTGCTGAGTTTGAAAACCACCGATATGGTATAAAAAAACCGCGGGACGTAAGGTCGGTTTCTGTTGCCGGCGTTTCGATGGGTGTAGTTACAACTCATGTATTTGTCACATTTTCGGTATCCCCACTGTTGTTACATTCAAATGATGACTTCTATCAAAATGATGTAACTTTCCGGAGTGCGATTCACACCGTCCCCAACCAGTTCGGTTCTCAGGGAGTTGTGCTTGAAATTACCCCTCAGAAGCAGAGGCCGGTTCGTCTTATAGTGGGAGAGGAGTATCGTTTTACTCCCGGATTTGGTGTGAACCTGGCTGTTGCCGGTAACCCCACACTGGTTAGTTTTGGCGTTGTTTTTGAGCCGGGAGCAGTGAATGTATCCGCTGGCATGGTGAATCATACAAGTCTTGGGTGGTCCAAGGGGGTGGCGCTGGATTATGTTCAATAAAAAAGGCGGATACTTTTATAGGAATCCGCCTTTTTTTGGGGTATAGCATCTAACAGTTTGCCCGCTTGAGAGCTTCCCTGGTCAGCCCCTATTTTTTTGCGATCGGCCACTTGCTATTCCACCATATCAACACCGGACTAGCGATGTAAAGAGTGGAGTAGGTACCAACGACCACACCGATAATAAGCGCAAGGGCAAAGTCCTTGATTGCATCACTTCCCAGAAAATAGAGCGATGTTACTACAAGTAGCGTGGTAACAGAAGTAATGATGGTTCTTGATATGGTCTGATTTATGCTGTCATTTATAAGGTCTACAAAGTTTTTACTTCTGCCGCCGGCCTTTTTCATATTTTCACGGATACGGTCGAAAATGACGATCGTGTCATTGAGCGAGTATCCCACAATGGTAAGCAGCGCAGCAAAGAAGGGCAGCGATATCTCCATTCCAAGAACGGTGAATATGCCCAGAGTAATAAGCACATCATGAAACAGTGGTGCAACGGAGGCTACACCAAAGGGTAGATTGAATCTAATACCGATATAGACCAAAATGGCCAAAAGTGCTAGCAGAGTTGCTATGATGGTATCTCTGCGGAACTCTCCACCGATTTTCATCCCCACCGTCTCTACTCTGCGAACTTCAAACGGATTCTCAGAGTAGTTCTCACTCAGAGTAGTTCTGATAGCATCAGAGATCTCCGTACCCTCTGCCTGAGCCTTTACCGTTATCTGTATCTCCATGTCTTCCTCAAGGCCGATGGTTCTGATCTCAGGCTGGCCAAAGCCAAGGTCTCCTATAGTCTCTCTGATATTGGCCAGATCATCCTGAACCGGCTGATCGAACTTCATCTGTACGAGAGTTCCGCCTGCAAAATCGATTGAGAGATTGAAGCCCGGATAGACAAAAGATATCAGGGTCACTGCCAGCATGATAAGTGAGACCGTGACGAATATTTTGCGGTGGCCCATTATGTTCCATTTGGTGTTCTTGAAAAATTGCATCTTATGCTTTCCTTATTAAAAAAGTTAAATACTTACTTTTGCTCTCTTCTGAAAAAACAGATCCATTATTACCCTGGACACAAACAGTGCGGTGAACAGGGAAGCGATAATACCGAAAATCAGTGTTATGGCAAATCCGCGAATGGGGCCGCTGCCATACCCGAGAAGGATTGAAGCGGTGATTAGAGTCGTTAGATTGGCATCCATAATAGTCACAAAAGCACTGGAGTATCCTGAGTCGATTGCGCTTCGCGCTGTTTTTCCCAAAGAGAGTTCCTCTCTGATACGCTCAAAGATAATAACATTGGCGTCAACAGCCATACCGATAAGAAGAATAAGACCGGCGATTCCCGGAAGCGTAAGGGTCGCACCGAAACCGGCCATAACGGCAAGTACGATAAGGACATTAATCACAAGTGCGATAAGTGCGATAAATCCGCTGAGCTTGTAGTAGATAAGCATAAACAGCACTACCAGTACTCCGCCGACCAATCCTGCCAGGACACCTTTCTGGATGGCATCCTGTCCAAGTGATGGTCCAACCACCCGCTCTTCGATTATCTCAACGGGTGCAGGCAACGCACCGGCTCTCAGGATAATTGCCAACTGGTTTGCTTCCTCAAGAGTAAAGCGGCCGGTGATCTGAGCGCGGCCTCCGGAGATTCGCTCGTTGATCCGGGGGGCGGAATAAACTGTATTATCAAGAACAATAGCCATAAAGTTGTTTACGTTGCCGGCAGTGACCGATGCAAAGCGGCGGGCACCCTGCGCGTTCATCTCAAGGCTGACCAGTGCTGAGCCGGCTCTCATACCTGACTGGTCGATTGAGGCGCGGGCATCCCTTATGATCTCACCGGTCATCTCCGGTGTGCGTCTGACATAGTAGAGTGTACGGTGCTCGCGGTTGTTGTCACGGATCACATCATGGCTCCACAGAAACTGATTCCCAGCAAGACCTGCACGGTTAAGGGCCTGGCGCACATCATCCCGGGCGAGCATCTGATTGATTCGGGGGATGTCTTCGGAACGGACAACTATCTGTTCGCCCATGCCGATCAGAAGGCCCTCGAAAGTCACTCTTGTGTCTTCTGCTTCAGCTTCAGCATCGGCAACTTCAATCTCCTCCTCATCAAAGACACCTATTCGATCCTGGAGCATTCTCTGAAGCTCTTCATCCTCAGCGTTCTGCTGCTGCTCATCCTCAGGAGCAGATTCATCTCTTGTTTGTCTGCCGGCAACAACATTTTCGATAATGCCGATCGCCTTACGCAGCTGAGCGGGATCCCTGAGCATTTTGAACTCGAGCTGAGCGGTGGTTCCAATGATCTCTTTGGCCGTTTGGACATCGGTGAGACCGGGAAGTTCCACGATCAAACGGTCGTTACCCTGCTTTTGAATGGTTGGCTCTGCAAGGCCAAGCTCATTCACACGGTTTTCGATAATGGCATAGGCACGGTCAAGGATATCCCTGTCATCATCGGACTGCTTCTGTACCTCTAAAACCAGACGCATTCCTCCCTGAAGATCCAAACCCAGATTGAGAATCCGTTTGAACAGATGGGGGTTTTCATTCCTGAACTCCTGCTGTAATTCAGGGGTTTTGGAATAGTAGTTAAAGGTAGGTATAAGGAAAATAATGGAACTTACCACTACGGCAACCAGAATACCGACACGTAACAGGTTGTTTTTTTTCATGATACTGTAAATACCTTTCTGATACATCCTTGCTGGAATATCGACGATTTTTACTTTTTAAGCTACAAATCAGGTGTTGGAAGTTTGTTTATTGTTTAAAAATTCTTTAACTTTGCTTACAATCTCTTTGGGGTTCTGCGGCTTGGTTAGATACAGATCACAGCCCACACGCTCACCCTCACGAAAATCATGCTCCTGATTAAGAGCAGTAAAAAGAAACACTATGGTCTCTTTAGTTTCGGTGTCTCTTTTTATTGCCTCGCACGCCTCGAATCCTGTCTGTCCGCACAGTATCACATCCAGGATCACCAGCTCGGGCTTCTCTTCCTTAATTACTGAGATCGCCTGGTTAGCCGTTACCGCCTCGTATACCTCAAAACCATCAAGTTCAAGAAACAGCCGTAAAATTTTCCGTATTCCAGGTTCATCATCGACCAGCAGAATTTTTTTGCCTTTATGATCGTTCATCGTGATTTCCTGAAGCGTGATGGGTTGTACGGCCACTTGTCCCTTCTGAGCGATAATGGAAGATACATAAATCTATATTACTTATGCAATTGATTTTGCTACAAGTGCTATAATTCGTTCATTGATGAGGAATATTTATGGTGTGGCGGGGGGAAAGAATTAAGAATATTAAGAATTTATAATTTGTACTGCCGGGAGGTCTCCCCCTTGAGGCTTTGGTTCGGCTACAGTGTAAGTTTTCGTTCGGGGGGACCACCAGCGGGAGTGCCGGGTTAGGAAAGGAATGTGAGATTTGGCGTTG
>SKJJ01000131.1 GCA_007115975.1 Chitinispirillum sp. | reverse complement strand
CCCAACGCAAACACCACATGCGCCTCCATACCCGTCTTTATTGCCGACTCGTCCGGCAAAAACCTCGGCGAATGGATCCCCTCCATCGTTCTCTTCTGGGGTGGCTTTACTCCGAGATGAATGTACAGGCCCGGCACAATCTCCTGATACCGCGAGAAATCCTCTGCATACATACTGGGCACCTCACGCTTGATTACCCTGCTCTCCCCAAAGTACTCTCTGAATACATTTTTAGCCTTATCTGTCAACTGCTCGTTGTTGTATCCGGGCGGATAGGATTTTTCAAACCGAAGCTCCACATCTGCCCCGAAACTCTCAGCCGTTTTTTTCAGCTTTTTGCCTATGGAGCCAACAAGCAGCTGTTGCACTTTTTCCGTATGATAACGAATGGTCCCCTGAAACTGAGCTGTATCAGGGATAATATTTCTTCTTACCCCAGCATGCAAACTTCCAACAGTCACCACTGCGGTCTCCACTGCCGGACACTCTCTGCTTACAACTGTCTGAAGGGACATAATCATTGCTGCTGCACAAACAATCGGATCTATACTCTTTTCAGGTGATGCTCCGTGTGCTCCTCTTCCCCTGATCAAAGCGTCAAAAAGGGTCACACCCGCAAAGTCATATTTTTTCTTTAGTGCGATCGATCCTGTAGTGTAATCGGGATTAACGTGAAGCCCAAACACCGCATCTGCATCACGCGGAAATACCCCCTCCTTAATGAGCCAGTATGCTCCACCGGGTTCCTGCTCCTCAGAGGGCTGAAAAAGGCATACGATGGTGCCTCTCCAGTACTGTCGCAGTTTCCATAAAGCCAAAACGGCACCCAGAAGAATAGCACTGTGCATATCGTGTCCGCAGGCGTGCATGACACCTTCGTTTTGGGACCTGTAAGCAATACCGTTTTGTTCTGTTATAGGGAGGGCATCGGTATCAGCACGAAGAACTATTTTCTTTCCCCTGCCGTTATTAAGGGTTAAGGAAACTGCTGTTTTCTTTAAATGATATTTTGGTGAAAACCCTTTTTCCTTGAGAAGCGTGAAAAGATAGTGCGCGGTTTTATACTCTTTTCCTGACAATTCAGGATTTTGATGAATAGTTCTTCGTACCCCTTTGATCTCTTGTAAAAGGGATGCTATTTCAGAATCGATTTTTCTCTCTATTTCAGGGTTCATGGTGTTTGTCGTGTTCTTTTGGTTTTGAGTGCTATTGTCTGTTTGGTTTGTGTTGACACTACCTCTTTTATGTCATCCAGCCCTCTGGGCTGGGTCATAGTATACTATTACAAAGCACCATTGGGTTTTCTCCTTCGAAAGCTCCCCACCGCGGCACAGGTGTTAAGTTAATGCCCGTTTCACCATCCGCTCACCCTGAGCTCCTAGTCGAAGGGTTCCTCTCCCCTTTTTGATGCAGTGCAGGAACTCTTCGATTCCGGCGGACCTGCACTCAGAGTGAGCGGATCAAAGCGTTACTTTTTCACCGGTAATTTTCAGTTACATTAGCCATACAAGGGGGCCTCCTTAAAGATACCAAGCATCCAAACAGTACCTATCTACCTGTGCATTTTTTCTCTTTTTCTAAAAAACGACACCAGCGGCTCTACGTAATCCGATTCCGTTGAAACCGGGATTTCATCAACTCCCGTACTCTTTAACAGCTCTGCCAATTCCTGGCGCTTGCGTTTGTTCTCTTTTTCAAATGTCTCCCTGATACGGGGATTGTTGGTATCGACAACAACGATATCGCCGGTTTCAGCATCTTCAAGCTCTATTAGTCCCACCCGTGGCAGTTTCTCCTCCCTTGGATCACTAAGGGTGATAGCGATAAGATCATGGTGAGATGAGGTTACCCTCAGAGACTTTTCAAATGACGGTGAGATAAAATCAGATACTAAAAAGACAACCGATTTTCTTTTTTGTACCTTGTTTAGAAAACTGAGCGCCTGAGCTATATCGGTTCCTTTTTTTTCAGGCTTGAAATAGAGAAGTTCTCTTATGACACGCAATACATTTTTCTTGCCTTTTTTGGGAGGGATATACCGCTCCACCTCAGAGGAAAAAATGATTAATCCAACCCGGTCATTATTTTTAATGGCAGAAAAGGCGAGCAGGGCACAGAGCTCAACCGCTATTTCACCTTTGAGTTTATCCAAAGAGCCGAAATTACCCGATGCAGACGCATCCACGACAAACATAACGGTAAGTTCACGCTCTTCAACATGTTTCTTTACATACGGTTCGCCGTACCGGGCAGTCACATTCCAGTCGACATTGCGGATATCATCTCCATCGGTATACGACCGCACTTCAGAAAACTCCATCCCTCTGCCCTTGAATACACTATGATACTCTCCGGAGAGGATAGAGTCGACCAGTGATTTTGTTTTTATCTCAATTCGTCTTATTTTTCGAAGTATCTCTTTGGGTATCATTCTCCTGCCTTGGCTATATCTGCTACAACCTGTTCCATTATATCCAGATGTGCAATTTTTTCCTTTACAGACATTCTCATGTAAACCATAAACACTATGTTCAGTACAGCAAGCAGTCCTGCAGCAATAATATAATAGACATAGCGTTTTGCGGTTAGCTGCAGGTTTTCCTGTCGCTGCCTTTCCCGCAGAAGGATGTTGTATCTCTCTTTGATACTCTGAACTGTAGCCTGATCAGGATTACCGGTAAGAGCAAGATCACTCTCTTTCTGATAATTGACGATCGCTTCTTCCAGATTATTTCCCCTGGTCCCCAGTTCCGTCAAATAGGTCAGCATTTCCGCTCTCATGTACCGTATCTGCTCTCTTGCAATTCTTAGAAAACTTTGCCCTCCAAAGAAAGATTCTCCATAGGGGTACTGCTCAGCAAGTCGACGATACTCACGCATGGCCATATAGTAATCACCATCAGCCTGGTAATGGAAAGCTATTTCGAAAAGAGCGTCATCTGCAACATCGCTGGTGGGGTGATTTTGCAGAATGGTTCTCATAATTTTGAGCATCTCTTCATTCTGATTTGTCTGACGATAACACTTGCCCAACCACAGCATGTATTTGGGTTGGGGGTTGACTGAATTTGCATGTGAAAAATTTTTCTGTGCTGCGTGAAAATCGCCGGCCTCAAAGAATTTCAACCCTGCTTCAAAATATGCCTCCGGAGGGTCTTTTTCTCTGCCTGCAATCAACTCACGTTCCCCCGCTTTGTCGGTCTCAGGAAGTGATGGGGGCGGAAGCTTTGGTTGATTTTTAGTAACAGGGGCATCCTGCTGATCAAGAAAAATGATCCCTTTCTTTTCATCATAAATAAGCGTCCTGCTCTGACCGTGCACAGTAACGGCAGAAACAATCAGCACAAAAAATAGTATTGTAGCCATCAGCCGCTCTTTATCGAATGGGTTCAGGGCACTTCCACACTGTCAAATATCTTTTGTACAATCTGTTCAGATGCTATACTCTCCGCTTCAGCCTCGTAGGTCACGATCACTCTGTGACGCAGAATATCCATACCCACCGACTTGACATCTTCAGGAGTTACATACCCCCTGCCTTTAATGAAAGCGTGGGCCCTCGACGCCCTTATTAGAAAAATGGTAGCTCTTGGTGAGGCACCATATTCAATCAAATCAGTGATATCACCAAGCCCAACCGAATCCGGCTCGCGGGTTGCAAATACAATATTTATTATGTACTCCTCAACCCTTGGATCGACATAAATCCGATTCACCAGATCCCTTGCTGCTAGGATCTTACCCACCTCTGCAACCTTTTCAACCTCCGGAACAACTCCTTGGGCCATTTTCCCAAGAATCTGCTTCTCCTCCTCTTTTGATGGATACCCAACCTTAAGCTTCAGCATAAACCGGTCAACCTGTGCCTCAGGCAGAGCATAAGTACCCTCCTGCTCAATGGGGTTTTGGGTTGCCATAACCAGAAATGGTTCATCAAGTGTGTACGTCTTATCCCCAATGGTGACCTGGCGCTCCTGCATCGCCTCAAGCAGTGCACTTTGCACTTTAGCCGGAGCGCGGTTTATCTCATCGGCAAGTATAATATTAGAGAACAGAGGACCCTTTTTAGGTACAAATTCTCCTGTCTTCTGATTATAGATCATCGTTCCCACAATATCAGCCGGAAGAAGATCGGGCGTAAACTGGATTCTTTTGAATCCGGTGTCGATTATGTTTGCAAGGGTAGAGATAGAGAGCGTTTTAGCCAGCCCCGGCACTCCTTCCAGAAGGATATGTCCCCTGGTTAAAAGAGCGATGAACAATCTGTCGATCATTTTGTTCTGACCTACTATCACCTTACCCATCTCAGAACGCATCAAAGATATAAAGCTGCTCTGTTCTTTAACTTCTTCATTTAATCCCGCAATATCAACACTCATCAACAACACCTCCCGTAGTATATCCTTTAAACTGCTTATTTAATACCTGTCCGCAAAATACACTATATTATGAACACACTATAAAAATAGCTTATTACCTTCACCTGTTCAATTGGTTAAAATTTGTCATGGTAAGAATTTTTGGAATTGTACTTTTCTATCTGCTTTTTAAGAGAACTTTCTCTTTACTTGTAAAAAAATGGCGACACGAAAAAGAGCGATTTAAAACCAAGACCCCAGTACAAAGATACCATTGTGACAATGCAGATATTTCCGATGGTGATTATACCGAACTCTGAACCAGGGTAGGGGCCTTTCCTGTTATGTAAGGTACTGTTTTGGATCAAACCGCTGTTACGTTAAGCTTTAGCTGACCATTTTTACACGCCTGAGCCCCAAAAGCCAGGGGGAGAGGTAATTCTTTTTCAAAAAATTGTGTTTTTTTTCCGATTGCAGTTTTAAAACAACTATATTTTTTCAAATCTCACATTATTCTCTTTTACGGCTTCCCGTCTAAATCGTTTCACAGATTATTCATTCCTTACTTTAACCGAAAGTTTATAGGGATATGATTACAGACCCCCTTCTATTAGATCCCGTTTTCAAGGAAACGTTGTGGGGTGGAGATGCTTTAAAGAGAAAGCTCAACAAACCTCTGCCGCAAAACACTCCCATTGGTGAATCATGGGAAGCCAGTGGTATCGACAACAACAATTCCACTATTTCCAACGGATTGTTTGCAGGAAAAAAACTTAGTGATGTCTATCTCAACAACCGATCCTTTTTTTACCGTGATTCACCAAAATCCATATCGTTCCCTCTCTTAACCAAATTCATAGATGCACAGGATAACCTCTCTGTGCAGGTGCATCCTGATGACGCTCAGGCAAAAACAAAAAAGCTGGGGCCTAACGGTAAAACGGAAAGCTGGTATATTGTCGAAGCACCCCCTGAGGGCAAAATTATCACTGGATTTAACCGCACCGTTACCAAACAGGAAGTAAGACAGGCAATCGACACCCGATCCCTGCATGAACTGCTTAATTATATCCCTATTCAGGCAGGTGATGTTCTGTTTGTTCCTGCAGGAACCGTTCACGCCATTCTTAAAGGTACTCTCATATATGAAGTTCAACAGAGTTGTGATGTAACCCTTCGAATGTACGACTGGGGCCGCACCGACTCTTGCGGTAAAAGCAGAATGCTTCACATTGAGGACTCTCTGGAAGTATTGAACACCGAGCTTCAACCTGATTTGAAAATCAAACCACTATCAATGGAGGTAAAAAGTGGAGTCACCCACAGCTACCGTTCTGTATGCAGCTTTTTTGCCCTGGAACAGTATAGTTTTCATAAAAACAGCAGTATAGATCTTGAACCCAAACAATCCTTTAGAATCATTACCGTTTTAAACCAAGCGGCTCATCTGTTTTTTGATGGCGGAGATATGATTATTGACGTCGGCAGAACCGCTCTTGTCCCTGCATGTCTGAAAAATCTAACACTATCCGGCACCAATACTACCACAGTCCTTCATGCCACTGTTCCCGATATTAAAATGGAGGTTATTGATCCTCTGCGTAATAGGGGAGTTGCTACTGAATCGATTGCTCTTCTTGGTGGCAGTGGTAAAGGTAATGATCTGATCAAGTATTTATAATTTAACCGAAGTTCTTTCGGTCCTCTCTTTCTCTCTTTTCTCATTTACCGACTTTTCAATTCTCAAAAATCTCTTTATCAACAAGTTTTCCACAACCGGAGATTAAGATATGAACAGGATTGCAAATGTTGCTGTAATAGGCAATTACCTCCCAAGAAAATGCGGTATTGCTACCTTCACTACCGATCTGGTAACAGCATTGAGTGATTCAAAAAAGGATTTGAATTGCTGGGCAGTTGCAATGAACGACAGACCGGATGGCTACCGATACCCCTCAAAAGTAAAATTTGAGATCAATCAGAATTCCATCGAGGAGTATCGGCTTGCATGTGAGTTTTTAAATATCAATCAAGTGGATATCGTCTCTATTCAACATGAATACGGTATATTTGGCGGAGAAGCAGGGTGCTACATTCTTCAGCTTATTCGTCAGTTGCGTGTGCCGGTGGTTACCACTCTGCACACGGTTCTCCAAAATCCCGAACCTCCTCAAAAAAAGGTACTTAAAGAGTTAGCTGACCTTTCGGCAAAAGTTGTTGTGATGTCTGAACAGGCGGTCGACTTTCTCAATACTATTTATGATATACCACGGGGAAAAATAGCGCTCATCCATCATGGAATCCCTGATATGCCCTTTGTTGATTCTGGTTTTTATAAAGACCAGTTTGGTGTTGAGGGGAAAAAAGTAGTTCTCACTTTTGGACTTCTCTCCCAAAATAAGGGGATAGAATATATGATCAGAGCTCTTCCCACGATTGTAGAGAAACATCCGGAAGTTGTCTATATTGTTCTGGGAGCCACTCATCCGCACATAAAGAGATCACAGGGTGAGGAGTATCGCCAGAGTCTGGTCCAGCTTGCTGCAAATTTAGGGGTAGAGGACAACGTTCTGTTTTTTAACCGATTTGTGGAGATACAGGAGCTGTGCGAATTTTTGGGAGCTGCAGATATTTATGTTACTCCATATCTCAATGAAGCGCAAATTGTGTCCGGTACCCTTGCCTACGCCATGGGTTCGGGTAAAGCAACGGTCTCGACACCGTACTGGTATGCAAGGGAAATGCTTGACAACAATAGGGGTGTATTATGTTCCTTTAAAGATTCAGAGGGTCTGAGCCTTGCGATAAACGACCTTCTTCACAATGAGATTAAACGAAATGCCGTCAGAAAAAACGCCTATACTTTTTCCCGTAATGCCACCTGGTCACAAGCGGCTTGCCATTATCTTACCCTTTTTTCTGAAGTTAAGGCACAGCGCGCATCTCAGCCTGTGTTTTGCTGTAATTCACCCTTTTTTATTTTAAAAAAATCAACTCTTCCTGAATTAAATCTGAATCACCTCCTTACTCTTACCGATGACACCGGTATACTGCAGCATGCAACATTTACTATACCAGAGCGTAACCACGGTTACTGCCTTGATGACAACAGCAGGGGGTTGATTTTTGCCATTTTGGCACAGAATCTTTTACCCGATACCAAAACCGCTTTTGACCTTCAGAAACGATATCTATCATTTATCTCCCATGCCTATAATTCTCAAACCACCTCTTTTCGCAATTTTATGTCCTATAACCGTGTATGGCTTGAAGAGCAGGGATCACAGGATAGTCAGGGACGTGCACTGTGGGCACTTGGAGTGTGTTGTGCGCTTTCAAGAGAGAGCGGTTGCGTTGCGCTTGCTACAAACCTCTTTCATAAAGGCCTAACTGTCGCCAGCAGGCTACATCACCCCCGGGCTATCTCTTTTTCCCTTGTGGGGATCCATGCTTATCTGGCTCGCTTTTCAGGAGACACCAAGGTAAAAAGAGTGCGACTGGAACTGGCTCAAAAACTTTCTTCCGCATTTTCAAACAGTACTAGTGAAAACTGGCCCTGGTTTAATGATATACTGACTTATGCAAACGCAAAAATTCCTCAGGCCCTGCTTCTTTGCGGTCAATGGCTTGCAAAGGATGATATGCTGCAGAAGGGATTCTCTCTTCTTGACTGGTTAATACAACTGCAGGTAACCGACAACAGATTTTCCCCCATCGGTAATGATGGCTGGTATTTAAAGGACCGATCAGTACCAAAGTTCGATCAACAACCCATAGAAGCACAGGCTATGATCGAAACCTGCCTTCTGGCATCAAAAATGACCGAAAACAGTAACTACTACGAGATGGCAAAAAAAACCTTTAACTGGTTTTTAGGTGAAAATGATCTTGGGATGCCACTGTATGATTACTCAAACGGTGGGTGCAGAGATGGACTGACACCTGATGGGCCCAATCTTAATGAGGGTGCAGAGTCTACTCTGGCCTGGCTTCTCTCACTGGTTTCAATGCATAACTATGAATCTGAGATTAAAAATCTTCACTTTACCTCATCATTTGGTTTGGAACAGCAAGATGAAGCAGTATCCGGAAATTTGTTGAGCGAAGTGGAAACGACCTCCTCCGGGGCATAGCAGAAATACTGTTGTTCTCTTTTCGTTTCTGGGTTTCGGGACCGGGACCGTCTTTCGATCTATTTTTTCTTGCCCGTAGGTCCTCTTTGACAAGCCCACAAAATTTCATAAGTGTTAAGGTAAGGTATAATTTATAATAAAAATTAACACTATTGTTCGCTCCGCTCACCCTGAGCTGCTGGTCGAAGAGTTCCTATCCTCTTTGTAGTGCAGGAACCCTTCGACTCCGGCGAACCTCTACTAAGGGTGAGCGGAGCATGAAACAAGCTTTAACTTAACACCTTGGGTTTTGGCCCGTCCTGATCATTGGACCACGCCAAAACGGCACCACACAGGAATTAATGGATTTTTTCGGTTTCTGTATGTATTTTTCTATCAAACATCTTCCAATATATACAGGATTGATATACCCGCAGCTGTACGCCTGAACTTTTCTTAGCATCTGAAAAAAACCTACAGTTTGGAATTCGTGTTTATTTTAATCTAATCTTAATAAGGTCGATCAGTCCAAGGAGTTCTCAGCTTATGATTTCAACCACTTCTCTCATTAACAGCTCAAAAAAAGAGCTCGTTACCATATTGTGGAGGTCTGACTCTACCATCCATGAACTGCTTCAGCGTACCGAAGATCTTGAAGATGCAAGAGAACTTTTAATCAAATACCTTTGTAAACTTGAAAATCACTATTTCAATGTTTTGCCTCTTCAATACAAATCCGTTCATCACATAATTGAGCGCAATACTGCAAAAGAGTGTATCAGAGTATTTAAAAATATTATCTGTGTTGAAAGTGAACAGGTCACCTCCTTTTCTGCTTTGAAAATTCTTTTAAATCTGGCCCAAAATAATGAATACGATCTAAGTCAGATAACAAAAGGTTTTGTCTGTGAATTCATATTTCTCTTCAGGGGGATAAATGCCAAAACAGAAATTTTATCCCATGCCGATCTGGAAATAACGGTTATCGATAAAGATGCAGCCCAGCAACGTTCTAGTCATCTTGACCAGTATTCAAACAGAATGAACAGTGTTTTTAAAAATTTCAGATCCGGCACAGATAAAGAAATGTTGGTAAATCAGGAAAAAAACCGCATAAAAATTCTTACCTACTTCAATGCCACTGAAAAGCAGTGGAATGATTACAATTGGCAACTTTCAAACATAATCCGTGATCACGAAACGCTGAGCAAACTGGTTCCTTTAAGTACAGAAGAGTTAACAGGTTTAAAGGAAGCAAATAAACACAATCTGCCGGTGCAAATCACCCCATACTATCTAACTCTCTTTTGCGATACCAGCACTAAAACATACGATCAGCCAATACGTGCCCAGGTGTTACCCTCTTCAAATTACTGTACAAAAGTGATTGAGAATCTCTCTCTTGGTCTTGATCATGATTTCATGGGTGAAAAATCTACCAGCCCGATTCAGGACATAACAAGAAGATATGCACAGATTGTAATTCTGAAACCCTTTGATTCCTGCCCCCAGATTTGTGTGTACTGTCAGAGAAATTGGGAAATCACTGAGATAGAGAATGCTTCAGTTACCGATCATCTCGAAAAAGCGATCGAGTGGATAGAGAAAAACAGCTCCCTCACCGAAGTACTTGTCACCGGAGGTGATCCTCTCACTCTTGATGATAAACAAATTGATTACATTATCGGAAAACTGAGCACTATCAAACACCTTAACAGAATCAGAATTGGCACAAGGACAATTGTAACCATGCCAATGAGAATTACCCCCGAATTCGTAAAAGTAATAAAAAAATATCATGACTGGGGAACACGTGAAATATCAATAATGACTCATGTCGAAGATAGTCTTGAATTGACACCAAGCGTTCTCCGGGCTGTTAAACTTTTAAAAAATGCCGGTATCAATATCTATAATCAACAGGTATTTACCTACTACAACAGTCGCCGTTTTCAATCCTGTTTTTTAAGAAAAAAACTCAAACTGTTCGGCATCGACCCCTATTATCTCTTTAATACCAAAGGTAAAGAGGAAACAATCGATTACAGAGTACCCATTTCAAGAATAGAACAGGAGAGAAAAGAGGAGGCCCGTCTTCTCCCCGGACTCGAACGTACTGATGAATCTGTTTTTAATGTTCCAAAAATCGGAAAGTCCCATCTCCGTGCATTGCAGGATCACGAACCAGTTATGATTATGCCAAACGGACAGAGAGTGTATCGCTTCTACCCCTGGGAATCAAAGCTTGTTTTGGCTGATGATTATCTCTACACCGATGTTTCCATTTACGATTATCTTGTGCGGTTGAAAAATGATGGGCACGATATTGATGAGTACCAGTCGATCTGGTACTACTTCTAAGAGAGTTTGTGGGGACATATCATTCCATATAGCGCTTTGAGTATTAACTATTCAGACTGCTCATAAATTCTACCCAAAAGAGCAAAATTAAAAAGGAGACCTTTTTGTGGTCTCCCTTTAACTTATAAAACTACTTTAACATTCTCATATCACTTCTTAAGCAATACCTCCACCGGCTTTACATCCCATATATCATCTGCGTACTCTGCAATTGATCTGTCTGAAGAGAATTTACCCATGTTGGCAACATTGAGAATAGACTTTTTGGTCCATGTCCTGGGGTCATTGAGATAGAGTTTAGAAACTTGTTCCTGACACTTTACATACTCATCAAACTCCGCCATAACCAGATAGTTATCCCCATGATTCATCAGTGTATCGTAGATAGGATCGAAAAGCTCCGGCTTTTCAGGTGAGAAAAATCCACTTTTTATCAGATCTATCACTTTTTTGAGATCAGGACTGTTGTTATAGTAATCTCTTGGATTATATCCTTCTCTGCGTACCCTCTCCACATCATCGGTTCTTAAACCAAAGATAAACATATTCTCTTCACCGATCTCTTCAGCCATCTCTACATTTGCCCCATCCATTGTCCCAATAGTGAGGGCACCGTTAAGAGCAAATTTCATATTACCGGTACCACTTGCTTCTGTTCCGGCTGTGGATATCTGTTCAGAGAGGTCTGATGCAGGAATAACATATTCGGCAAGAGATACACGATAGTTTGGAAGAAAGTGTACTTCAAGAAGTCCCTTTGCATCAGGGTCGTTATTTATAACAGCCGCAACGTTATTGATAAATTTAATTATCAGTTTAGCCATATGATAACCGGGCGCTGCTTTACCTGCAAACATCACTGTTCTTGGAGTAAAATCTTTTTTATCACCCGCTTTTATTTTTTCGTAAAGATGAATACAATGGAGCACATTGAGCAGTTGTCTTTTATACTCATGCATTCTTTTCACCTGAACATCAAACATCATATTGGGGTCTACTGTTATCTCATCCCAAATACGCAGCTTAGATACAAAGCGCTCTTTACAACTCTTTTTAGCTTTTTCCCACTGAGCCTGAAAATTGGCATCATCAGCATAAGAAGCGAGTTTTTTGAGCTCTGAAAGATCTGTCACCCAGTTTTTTCCGATTTTGGAAGTTATAAGCTCTCGTAAATCGGGATTGGCTTTATATAACCACCTGCGTTGAGTTATGCCGTTTGTTTTATTGTTGAATTTTACCGGCCATAACTCATAAAAATCTTTTACCAAACCGCTTTCAAGAAGTTTGGTGTGAAGAGCAGAGACACCATTTACAGAGTGACTCCCAACAATTGCAAGATAAGCCATTCGCACCTGCTGATCTTCACCCTCCTCAATTATCGACATTTTTGCAAGCCGATCGTTATCACCGGGAAATTTATAGGAAACCTGGCGGAGGAAACGGTGATTTATCTCATAAATTATCTCCATCAGGCGTGGAAGAAGATATTTCATCAATCCCACTGACCACTTTTCAAGAGCCTCAGGCATGAGAGTGTGGTTGGTGTAGGCAAATGTTTTCACTACAATATCCCAGGCTTCATCCCAGTTAAGATTATGCTCATCGATAAAGAGGCGCATAAGCTCGGCAATTGATATTGCCGGGTGAGTGTCATTTAACTGAATTGAAACTTTTTCCGCAAAATTTTTAAAATCTTTATTGTTGATAAGGTAGCGGCGGATAATATCCTGCAACGACGCTGAGCTGAAAAAATACTGCTGTTTAAGGCGAAGCTCTCTTCCGGAAATATTATTATCGTTTGGATAAAGAACCTTTGAAATATTTTCACTTTTCAGTTTCTCTTCACACGCTCCTATATAATCACCATCATTGAAATATTGAAAATTAAACTCCTCCGCTGCACGTGCAGACCATAATCTGAGAGTATTAACATTATTAACGCCGTAACCGGGCACCGGAATATCATAAGGAAATGCGATAACGTCTTCAGTGTCGATCCACCGAATTTTAAACTCTCCGTTTGCCTCCTGCAGATGCATTGTCTTGCCATAATACTTGATTTTAACCTTGTATTCCGGCCTCTCTATTTCCCATGGATTTCTGTGCTGAAGCCACAGTTCGGGTGATTCGTGCTGGGAACCATCAACAATTTTCTGATTAAAAATCCCAAAATCATATCGTATTCCGTAGCCCACTGCAGGAAGTTTTAACGTTGCCATAGAGTCCAGATAACAGGCAGCCAGACGACCCAAACCTCCATTCCCCAATCCCGCATCATGCTCCTGATCAAAAAGTTCTTCTATATCAAGACCAAGCTGACGCATCGCTTCGTCACATGGTTTCTCAAGCTGAAGATTCATAATATTATCGCCAAGCAGTCTTCCCATCAGAAATTCCATAGACAGATAATATGTATACTTTGCATTTTCTTTGCGGTAACTCTGGGTGCTTTTTATCCACCTCTCAATAATTCTTTCACGTATGGTGTAACAAAACCCCATATATTCATCATAGGCTGTGAGTGATGTTTTATCCTTACCAATGTTGTATTCGATATTATTGAGAATCCCACACCGAATATCCTCTGTTTTCATCCCTTTAAAACTGATATTCCAGTTATTAAGTTTTTTCTTGTCTTCTCTGACCACACTCTGTTTTTCTTCTCTCTTTTCCATACAATTCCTTTCAAAACCAGCTATACCATAGATCTGTTATTATCTGATTTGTGGATTACTTCTAAATCAGGTAAACATTGCGATTAAGATCTCATTTTCACAGGGTACTATATGAAAAATGATACCAATCACTGTCTGCGAGGACCTTCAAATATAATGTATTGCTGAGATGGGTATCGGAAAAATGGCTCTTTTGAACCATATTTTATTTAGTGTCCGACCATAGAACACAGTACGTTTTTAATTGTTTTTATTATTTATATCATAATAAACCTTCTTTTTTCAATGTATCTGTTTTTTTCCCTTTTTAATGATTATGTATACAATTTTTTGCCTGTTTAATCTAATTGTCTACTCAAAAAATCCGGTAACCAGATAACAAAAGTAAATACCTGATGTTTTCTCCCCTTAAATCCTCTGCGTTCAGTGAAATTGATCTCAAACTTATGAGTTTCAATGTTCGGTATGGTACAGCAAAAGATGGAAAAAACAGCTGGACCCACCGACGTGAACTTGTTTTTGATCTGCTTAAAAAAAATCAAACCGATATTTTCTGCCTTCAGGAAGCTCTCCATTTTCAAATAGAGGAGATCTTCTCTGAGATTAAAAATTACAGCGTTATAGCAAAGGGGAGGGATGACGGGAAACAGTCCGGTGAGCACAATGCCATTTTTTATAATCCAAAACGTTTCAAAATTCTTAAATCAGATACCTTTTGGTTTTCTCAAACCCCCTCTGTTCCAGGGAGCAAACATTGGGGGAACAAACAGCCAAGGATCTGTACCTGGTCCCACTTTTTTGACAAAACTACTTCCTTACATTTTTTCATCTACAATGTTCACCTTGATCATCGCAGCACCCTAGCCAAACGAAAAAGTGCCGATCTGCTTGCTCAAAAGTTCAAACGACACAAAAAAGATAATATCCCGGTCATTTTATTGGGAGATTTCAATGCAGGGGAAAAGAGTGAAATTATACAGTACTTTAAAGGTAAAGCCTGTCTAAAAGATTTTCATCAAAATGACTATCCGCTTGAAGATACTTTCAGAAAACTACACCCAAAAGCACTTGGCGGGACATTCCATATGTTTTTTGGAAACAGAATAGGGCCTAAACTGGACTACATTTTAGCGCCAAAAGAGAGTACTGTTTTGAATTGCTCGATCATACGAACAAATGTGAATGGAAAATATCCATCTGACCATTTCCCGTTGTATTCACATATTGTGCTTAAGGTGTGAACAGTAACTGCGTTTTTCTATTATTTGCCAGGATAAAGTTAAGTATCAACACCTAAGTGATATGATCCGTTCACACTGACCGAAGGTTCGCCGGATTCAAAGTATTTTGTACATGTCAATAATACTATAGGTACCCTTGCACCATCCGTCACACTACTCTCTACTCACCAAGTTCCACCCATTCAGTAACAGATTTATTATCAGCCCTGTCCACTGCAACAAGCCTTGCGTATACTTTCTGCTGTCTGAAATTTCCTTCGCTATCTCTTCTGTCCCAGTAAATAGTGGAGGGAGGAATCGATCCGCCTGAAAACAGTTTTACGATTTTGCCGTTCATTGATGGGTTATCTGCTATAACCAGTACCCAGTCCCTGATCCCGCTTCCTCTCTGGTTATCTTTACTATACAAAGAAAAATAGTATCCCATTTCCGGATGTTTTTCATAAGACAGTTTTACATTTGGTGGAGTGATGTCCTGTTGCCCATATGGATTGAAAAATAGAGAGGTACTGAGAATATCCCTCCCATCTTCTACGCATCGAACATAACCGGCATGCATTCCTGCTACGCCTCTGTTCCGACCGATATTCATTCCTGCAGAAACACTGAAACTGCTTTGATAATCTCTAGATTCAGTCTGAAAAAAATCAAACCCGGATGATACAACAACCCAAGGGTGTCTCAATGAAGAATACCTTACATTGAACGCTCCACCGGGATATGGTATTTCAATTTTGTTTTTGGGGAAACCCGCTGATACATATAATTCATACGATATGTTGTTTCTGAACTGCTTTATAGGACCACTGACAATGAGATTAAGTGATGGAATAGTAACCGTACTTGTATCGGTGAATTTTATCTCTTTTAAAACAATGGATATGGAAAAATCATTTTTAACATGTGCTGCAGCTAAATCCACCGACATCTGTGATATTTCGTCAAAATCAAGGGACATATTCAATCCGGTCCCAACAGAAAATCGATCATCTATTTTTTGACTTACGCCTGCAGATAGTAAATGTACGTTGGTTTGTTTTGTAAAACCATATACAAAAGATACACCACTGTTATTTACCGGATATGCTATACCTGTTTTTAATCCCCAGTTTCGCGGTGATTCATACGTATACCTGATACCTGTGGGAATACCTTTCTGGTATGCTATTTTTGAAGGATTGGTTCGATGAATAAACGGGAGCCCAAAATAGCTGTAATCTCCCTCAACTGTTTTGCATTTTGTGGTGATATTAAGCAAAAACAGCAATAATAGCACTGTTGAATGCTTGTTTTTGGATGATAACAGTTTTTTCATCATTCTTTTTTTCTTTTATTTAAAACGATCTTTTACTGCTATCATTACAGCAACCACTCTTAAATCTCATAAGTGTGAAGTTAAGACCGTGATCTCTTCCGTTCACCCCAAGACAAGGTTAGCCTGAGTCAAAGCGTTCCTCTGCACTACATTCAAAAGGAGACAGGAACACTTCAACTAAGAGCATAGTGTGAGCGGAACCATGAAACAGGCCTTAACTCTGCAATGATAGTTTTAAGCAGCTACTTCCTCCATAATCCTCAGCGGCATAATCAAAAACAGATCTTCACTTTTTTTATCCTCCTGCTTTTCAAACACAGGGTAGAGAAGACATGCACTTATCTGAGTGTTCATCTCTATTTTTACCTCATTTGTGCCTATGATGTCCAGTATTTCAGTGAGATACTGACCATTGAATCCAATAATATGCTCATCACCCTCATAATTTATAGTTATTGAATCACGTGCTTCTCCACCTATATCTCTGTTAAGAACCACAATTTCCAGTGTACCGGGTTTGAATACAAATTTAACCAGATGCGTTTTGTTGTTTGAAAGAACAGACACTCTTTTTACCGCATTCAATAGTGCAGTTCTGTCAATATAGGCCTCTTTAGGATTGTTCTGAGGGATAACCTTGGTATAATCGGGGTAGGGGCCATCAATAAGTTTTGAACACATAATAAAGGAGGCAGTTTCAAAAGTAACATATTTATCGCCAACCATAACAGTAATCATCTCCTGCTGAGATTTCCCATCGATAATCCTTGCAAGGCCGTTAAGGCTCTTTTGAGAGACAATTCCTGCTATAGTATCCTGCACCGGTAAATTAACATTATAAAAAGAACTGCCCAGACGATGTCCGTCCGTTGAAACCATTCCGGTTTTATCTTTGCCAATTTCCCACAGAACCCCGCACAAGCACGCTCTTGATTCATCTTTTGCAACGGCAAAAGAGCTTTTTTGTACCATTTCACAAATACTGGATGCAGCTAACTGAAATTTATTATCAGTTGTATTTTCCGGAAAACCCGGAAAATCCTGGGAGTCGGCTCCGGCAATTTTACATGAAAAACCCTTTTCACTCTCTATGATCAGTACCGTCTCATCCAGATCAAGACTGACTATACCATCAGGCAGTTCTCTTACTATATCAAATATTTTTCTTGCATTTACCGTTATATCAAAAGGATCTTCACCATCAACAGGGGTGAATACTTTCATAGAGTGATCAAGATCGGTTGCAGATATTTCAAGTTTTGAATCGATATAGGTCATTTTAAAATTGGACAGTATCTGCAGAGAACTTTTGTTTGAAATCAGGGGAATAGCTTTTTGCATAAGATCAAAGAGATCTTTTTTTTGAATAATTATTGACATAGTGACTCCAAATGAATGTTGAAAGTGTATGATATAAAGATCTATTAAGTTACTATTATTAATATTATTAAAATAATAAGTATTAGAATAAGGTGTGTGGATAAGTGTTAATAACCATTTAAAGTACTGATATTAATAAAAATAAGGTGTTGATAAAAAAGGTATAATTACAAGGTGATGTATCTATAACTTGTTTATACATTGAGTAGCACATATTATCCACAACTAATAAACAGAATAAAATGTTGATCATTTTAAACTGCTAATAATGTAGTTAACGTCCTTGGAAACTGAGTCATCTTTCTTGATTAACTGCTCTATCTGTTGCACGGCATAAATAACGGTACTGTGATCTCTTCCTCCGAAATTGAGACCAATCGTCTTTAATGAGTTGCTGGTGATAGATTTTGATATATACATTGCAACCTGTCTTGAAAAAGCAACCTCTTTGTGGCGGTTTTTATCTCTTATATTGTTAACAGGGATATTGTAGTATTCACTTACCGCTTCAATTATATCATTTATTGAGACTCTTTTCGTCTCTTTTTTTACCGAATCCTTTAGAACCGTTTTAACAAGATCAAAAGAGATGTCACTGTGAGTAATACTTGCATAGGCTAAAAGGCGTATAACAACCCCTTCAAGTTCACGAATATTTGATGAGACATTTTCAGCTATATAGTAGAGAATATCCAGAGATATATCAAGATTCCCCTCATCAGCCCGTTTCTTGAGGATTGCAACTCTTGTTTCAAGATCCGGGGGTTGTATATCCACAGAAAGGCCCCATTGGAAACGGGATATAAGTCTGTCCTGCAATCCTCTTAAGGAGCTTGGGGGAAGATCAGAGGTGAGGACAATCTGTTTACCGTTTTGATGAAGGGTATTAAAAATATGAAAAAACTCCTCTTGCGTACTCTCTTTGCCGGAAAAAAACTGAATATCATCCATGAGAAGAACATCACTTGAACGAAAAACAGACGTAAATGATTTCGTGTTGTTCTTTGCGATAGCATCGATAAAATTAAGGTAAAACTCTTCTGAGGAGATATAGGTTACTACAATACCAGGAATATTAGACAAGGCGTAATTGCCGATAGATTGCAAAAGGTGGGTTTTTCCCAAACCAACCCCACCATATATGAGAAGAGGATTAAATTTTGTCTTCCCCGGAGCTTCAGCAACAGCTAATGCAGCACTTCTTGCAAATTGATTATTTGGTCCTATTACAAAGGAATCTAACGTGAAACGTTTGTTGAGTTGAGCAGAGGGATGGGAGGTGTTGACATGGTTAACCGGTGGTAGTGGCTGAGGTTTTTTTTCAGGGTGCGCTGGTGGTGAATCTGAAAGATCCCTTTCTGAAACTGTAAAACTAACCTCTTTAAGATTGTGTTTAAACTGTTTAGCTGTTGAGAGAATGGTATTTTTGTAATGCTGGTCCAAAAAATCTGCAATAAAATTGTTTGGAGCACTAAGGATCATAACGGTTGGATCTGCGTTATCTACCAGAGTGAGAGGCCTGAACCAGGTTTCAAATCGATTGGCATCTATTGAACGGGATATTTGAGACAGCACTGAATTCCACAGGTCTTTATGCATAGGAGATGGACTTAAACATTAAATAATGATAAATTTAGGTATACAAAGAAATCTAAATATACTTCGTTGGGAATAAAAGGGGAAAAATGAAAAAGAGAGATATTGCAAAATATATTTGACAAAAAATGATATATAAATCATTTTTACTGTTTTCTTTATTAAGGAGTAGATATGAAAAGGACTTTTCAGCCCTCAAAGAGAAAAAGGGTTAATAAGCACGGATTTAGGGAAAGAATGGCTACTGCAAACGGAAGAAAAGTATTGAAGAGCAGAAGGGCCAAGGGAAGAAAAAGGCTGACAGTTTCTGATTCAATGTAATTTTTTAAAAGAAACTTATTGTGCAGCTCAAACAGATTACCGGGTTAGTGGTGCCTGGGGAGGTGCCAAAACTGGATTCAAAAACATTTGATTTTTTTTCGAAAATCAAAAGCAAATCAGCTATATCCGATCTGTTGAAAACCGGGCATAGAGTTAAATGCCCGTCCTTTACTATTATCTTCAAAAAAAACAGCCTGAACAGTGACCGATTAGGGGTCATTGTATCTAGAAGAACAGGAAATGCTGTAAAACGGAATAAATTAAAGAGAATTTCAAGAGAACTATTTCGTAATAACAGATTAAATATACCTCCCTTTTTTGATGTCCTCATAAAGCCCAGACCAGAATTAGATAAAGAGAAAAGCGAGATTTCAAAAGAGTGTTACAACAAATGGCAGCAAGAATTAAAAAAAAGGTAGCAGATGGTACCTATTTTACTATACAGTTTGGAAAAACGCTCTTTTTTATGAAACAGGCAGTATGCCGCTTTGAACCGTCGTGCTCCGTATATGCACGGGATGCAATTATATCGATGCCTGTTTTGATGGCTATACCTAAAATCATTTGGAGAGTTGTAAGATGTAATCCCTTTTCAAGGGGTGGATATGATCCTGTTTTAAGAGATAATAATGCAATGAAAGGTGAAAAAAGTGAATAAAAATACGTTGTTGGCATTTGTTCTGATAATGTTAACGGTTCTGTTTTTCAACAGCGAAACATGGAACAGGTTATACTCCGAAAAAATTCTTAACCAGCCCTATGAACCCTATCAGGAGCAGGTAGAGAAGCAAAAAGAGAAGCAAGAGATTGGCGCGACAGTTCAGCCAACCAAGGAACAACCAACAGACCATCAGACCGTTTCTCAACAGCAACAGCCACTTGGTGAAGAGAATGAACCTGCCCTTACCGATACAATAAAGGTGGAAACAGACAAGATGATTGTCACCCTCACCACTGAAGGTGGCAGAATACTATCAATAGAGATGAAGGACTATCTTTCCGATGGTGAATACATAAACATCCTTCCTGAAGAGAGTGAAGGCGGTGCACAGTTATCCATTAACAATCAAAGTTTTGATAAAAAGAGTTTTTCCGTTGTGGATCAGGAAAAAAGGCATATTGTTGTTGAAGATGAACCGTTTGTATTAACCATGCAAGCAGAAGTCACAACAGGCAGCAGTGTTCAAAAGATTTTTACCTTTAGTAATGAATCTTACAAGATAGGATACGATATAAAGGGTGATGATCTTCAGGGAAGCAGAGTAACTGTTGGGTGGCTTGGAGGAATAGAGGAGTCCGAAAAATCAGCGGGTGGAATTGGTGCACCTGTTGAACAGAGAAGGGTTCATTTTTTTGATGGCAACAGTGTTAGTCATATCAAGGAGAGTGATGAGCTCTCCGGGCGTTACAAATGGCTTGGAACCACCTCTAAATATTTCTTTATAAACCTCATTTCAGAAAATGTACGGGAAAAAGAGTTATATATCAACTCTTTTGAGATAGAAAACAAAGATGAAAGCAGTAATAAGACAGTAAAGGAGACGGTCTTTTCCTTAAGCTATCATACGTTTGCTGAAAGTAACAGACTCAACAATTTTATATTTGCCGGACCAACCAGTTATAGTGAATTGAGCAGCCATGGAGAACTTTTCGAAAAAATTCTGTTTCCGGTCTTAGGGTGGACAAGAGTTTTCTTCTGGGCAGATGTGTGGTTTCCGCCGGTAGCAGAATTTATTCTCAGAGTGCTTCTGTTTCTGCAGAGCATTGTTAAGGACTATGGAGTGGCAATTCTTGCGTTAACGCTTTTGACCAGGATCATAACCTACCCCTTAACTCACAGCAGCACAAAGTCCATGAACAGAATGAAAGATGTTCAGCCAAAGATAAATGCTCTGAGACAAAAGTATAAAAGCAATCCACAGAAGATGAATACCGAGCTGATGGCACTGTACAAGGCCGAAGGGATAAATCCTCTGAATCCGGGATGTCTTCCGATGTTCCTCCAGATGCCGATATTTATAGCACTTTTTGTGGTTTTGAGAAAAGCTATAGAATTAAGGGGAGCCGGAACGTTTTTATTACCATGGATAAAAGATCTTTCACAACCTGAAAGTCTTATATCATTGCCGTTTGATATTCCTATTTATGGAAGCAGTCTGGCACTTTTACCTATTGCCATGGCTGTACTCACCTACTTTCAGAATAAGATGACCATAAAGGATCCCAATCAAAAGGCAATGATCTACTTTATGCCCCTGTTCATGCTGGTATTGTTTAATAATTTTCCGGCAGGATTGGTGTTGTACTGGACAACATCAAGTGGAATACAGTTGATTCAGCAATATATTCTTGGAAAGAAAAAAGCGGTAATACCTGAAATGACGGTTAAAGCAAACCAGAAGCTTAAGACTGTAAAAAGATAGATAATTCTCCATAAAGGGCCGTCTGGAAATAGTTCCGGACGGCCCTTTTCTATGTATATGAAAAAAAAAGAAAAAACAATCGCAGCGCTCGCAACTCCCCAGGGTAAAGGAGCACTTTCGGTATTCAGAATATCGGGAGAAGAAGCATTTACTGTGTTTGAAAAAATAGTCGGTGAAAAAAAAAGGTTCAGGGAACAGGCAGAAAGAACTATTCTTCTGTATACTGTCAGGGACGAAAACACTGGAATAATTGATGAGGTAACTGCAATTAAATATATGGCACCACGCTCTTTTACCGGTGAAGATATGGTTGAGATAATATGTCATGGCGGACCGGTAATAATAAAACTTCTTGGTGAACACATCTTAAAAAACGGAGCGGTTGGAGCATCCCCGGGGGAGTTTACCAGACGGGCGTTTTGTAATGGAAAGATGGATCTGTTAAAAGCAGAAGCAATAAAAGGTTTAATAGATTGCAATAACTCTGCTCAGTTTGAATCGGCAAAAAGGGCTTACTCAGGAAAAAGCAGGGAAAATCTGGAGGTCTTCAAAAAAGAGATACTGGAAATTGTAACCGCAATAGAATCTAAAATAGAATTTGGTGAGGAGGATAGTGTCAGAGAGGATTCACAGAGCAATATTCTGCCTGCACTGGAATCCATACTCCAAAGACTTGAAATAGAGAGTACAAGGGCCCAGGGGGTTAAAACATTTGAGCAGGGGGTATCGGTACTTCTTGCCGGGCCGGTTAATGCAGGGAAATCGAGTCTGTTCAATAAGCTGCTGGGGTATGACAGGGCAATCGTTCATAACCGAGCCGGGACAACACGTGACAGTATATCTGAAACGGTAATTATAGATGGCAATGTAGTAAGAATAACTGACAGTGCTGGGATGAGAGAGACTGAAGATGAGATTGAGAAGATGGGTATTGAAAGGACCTGGCAGGAGATAAAGGAATCAAACATTGTTATATGGGTTACGTCTGCGGAAAACAAATTTGGCAAACAGGAGATTGAAATAGTAGAAAGAGCGGGAAAAAACAGATTTGTGGTTCTCAATAAAATAGACCTTGGAGACCAACATAACAAGGAACAAACGCTCAGGGAACATGGAATCAATTGTGTAACTGCTAGCACAAAAGAGGGTGAAAATATCGGCCATGTTCAAAATAAATTAAAGGGCACCATTCAGGAGATGGTGGCAGATATTCAGATTCCAGATTTTATCACCACCGAGCGACATCACCATATAGTTAAAGTAATAGTGGAGAATATTGAACTGGCAAAAGAAAATCTGGCCAGAGAAGAGATTACGGCGTATTATTTAAAACAGGGGCTCCAAAGTATAGAAGAGATATTGGGGTATACCGGGTCACAAGAGGTACTAAATACTATTTTTGATAAATTCTGCATAGGCAAATAATGTTTCACGTGAAACAAAGAGAAGTATGAAATTTGATATTATTGTAGTTGGAGGAGGGCACGCCGGCATAGAGGCTGCTCACATCGCCTCAAAAAAAGAGTTGAGCGTACTCCTGATAACCACACATATCGATATGATAGGGCACATGTCCTGTAACCCTGCCATCGGAGGTGTGGCCAAGGGGAATATCGTTCGTGAGATAGATGCTCTTGGCGGGCTTATGGGGACCATTATCGACAGAGCCGGCATTCATTTCAGAATGCTCAACGCCAGTAAGGGTAGTGCTGTTTGGGGAAACAGGGCACAGGCAGATAAAAATCTCTACAAAAAGGTGGCACGGCAGGAGATCGAACAGTGTGAAAATATAGCAGTGTTCCAGACAATGGTTGTAGATATAATGGAAAAGAACGGCTCTGTTGTGGGGGTTAAAACCGAAACCGGTGAGATAATAAAAGCCAAAGCAGTAATAGTAGCTACCGGCACTTTTCTAAACGGGGTTGCACATATAGGGCTGAGCCATTTCCCTGCTGGAAGAACCGGTGAGCCTGCATCCACAGGGCTAAGCGAGTCGATAGGTAACTTTGGAATAAAGTCCGGAAGACTAAAAACCGGCACATCCCCAAGGATAGATGGAAGAAGTGTAGACTTTTCCCGGCTTTCGCTGCAGCCCGGCGATGATAATCCCTGGCCATTCTCATTTTTTACAACCTCTGTTCCACAAAACAGGGTTGCCTGTTACCATGGCAAAACGAATGCATTAACTCATAAAATTATAAAGGATAATCTCGATAGGTCACCTCTTTATAGTGGTAAAATAACCAGTACCGGCCCGCGATACTGCCCCTCCATTGAAGATAAGGTTCAGAGGTTTGGAGAAAGAGATGGGCATACATTATTTTTAGAACCAGAAAGCCTTGAGAACAGAGAGTTCTATCTCAACGGACTTTCCACCTCTTTGCCCCTTGATGTACAGCAAAAGATGGTAAGAAGTGTGGATGGGTTGCAAAAAGCCCGAATTTTACGGCCCGGATATGGTATCGAATACGACTATTTTCAACCTCTTCAGTTAAAGCCGACACTTGAGTCAAAGTTTGTTAACAGATTGTATTTCGCAGGTCAGATAAACGGAACCTCCGGATATGAGGAGGCCGGGTGTCAGGGGCTTATTGCCGGTATGAATGCCGCACTTACCATAGTACAGGAGGGGGATATGGTGTTGGGAAGGGACACTTCTTACACCGGTGTTCTTATTGATGATCTCATTATGAAAGGGACTGAAGAGCCGTACCGAATGTTTACCTCAAGGGCTGAATACCGGCTTCTCTTACGGCAGGATAACTGTGATGAGCGGTTAATGCCCAAAGCATTCGAAAAAGGGTTCATTTCAAAGGATAAATTTGAAAAGAGACTCAAGGCGTGGGAGAAAAAGAGAAGGGTCATAGAATGGCTGGGATGGTCAAGGATTGATCCTTCAGAGTGTTGTGATGCAACAGGGCAGCAGATAAAAAACAGAATCAGGGCAGCAGAACTTTTAAAGAGGCCGTCTGTCTCACTGCAACATATTATTGGTTGCATTGAAAAGAGAAAAGAGGATCCAGGGTGCCAAGAGAAAGAGTTGGTTGAGGAACTCAGCCAAAACAGATATCTTTTTCTAAGTGTGGAATCTGATGTCAAATATGAGGGATTCGTACAAAAACAGTTAAATGAAATAGAAAAAATGAGAAGGCTTGAAGAGACAGTAATACCGGAAGAGTTTGATTATGGGTCTATTGCGGGTCTGCTGATTGAGTCAAAAGTAAAAATGGATACTGTAAGACCGCGTACACTGGCCGCAGCCTCCAGAATTTCGGGAGTTACACCTGCGGATATATCTCTTTTGGCACTGTATATATCGAAACAAAGAATAACCAGATCGTTTCACGTGAAACAATAGGAATAAAACTTATGGATGCTGTAATGAAACCATTTCTTGGACGTGCAAAAGAAGCGTATGAACTCAAAGTGCTGGAACGCCTGGGACTGACTCCGGAGATGGACCAAAGAGAGCAGATACTCAATTACATTTGTCTGCTGTATAAATGGAATGATGCCGCCGGTTTGATCTCCAAGAACGATGAGCCCACAGTGTTTCTGCGTCACTTCTGTGATTCACTTCAGCCTCTTCTTCTGTTTGGATTCAAGAAAAATGCCGTTATACTTGATATCGGCGCAGGCGGGGGGTTTCCTTCAATTCCTATAAGAATATTCAGACCTGATCTCTCGTTCGTCCTGGCTGAATCAAATCGCAAAAAAGCCACCTTTCTTAAAGAGGTAAACAAACACCTGCAACTTGAGAATGTGGAAGTGTTTAATGGAAAAGTCGAGCGATATGAGGGCGGTGAAAAAAAGTTTGATTATGTTATAAGCAGAGGTTTCGGATCTCTTCAGAAATTCTCTCAGCTCGCCAAACCACTGGTAAAACCGGATGGAAGTATGTATACCTTTAAAACCAAGAAATTTACCTCAGAACTGGATTTTATAACCAATAACAAACAGACCGATGGAATCAAGATCAGAGAAATAGCAGAGTATGATCTCGGTAATCAGATCCTTGGTTTGAATCTGGTTTCACTGGAGACATGTGAGTAAGTATATCGTTGATAAAGATTGATTAAAATACACTAAAAAACAATGGCGATTGGTGTAAGATGTTGATTTTGCTGTTATTTATGTTTAAGCCACATACTATTAACACTCTAGTGTTAGGGTGTGGATAACCTGTGAACAAAGTAGTAAAAAGAGGTGTGTGTGGGAAGGATTATAGCGGTCTGTAACCAAAAGGGCGGCGTTGGTAAAACAACAACGTCCATTAACCTTTCAGCATGCCTTTCTGTTGCTGAGAGAAAAACGCTTATCATTGACATGGATCCCCAATCCAACGCTACAACTGGTTTTGGAATAGAGAAAAATGAGTTGGAACACTCCATGTATGATGTAATTACCGGCAGGAAAAAGAGGGGCAATAGTATAGGAATCGCTGATATTCGCATCCGCAGCTCCTATATGGAATTTCTTGATATTGCTCCATCAAGCCCCGATCTGGCTGCTGCAGAGGTTGAACTTGTTAACTCCATTGCCAGGGAAAAAAGACTCCTCTCTGCAATTGAAGCCGTGAAGGATGAGTATCAGTATGTCATAATTGACTCCCCTCCATCACTTGGGCTTTTAACGGTGAATGTTCTTACTGCTGCAGATTCTGTATTGATTCCCATCCAGTGTGAATACTATGCATTGGAAGGTCTTGCAGAGCTGCTTAACACCGTTCATCTGGTGCAGAAGAATCTTAACTCCAAACTGGTTATCGAAGGAGCACTGCTTACGATGTTCGATGGAAGATTGAATCTCTCCAGACAGGTGGCTGAGGATGTGCGTGGCTGCTTCTCGGGACGGGTATTTGAGTCTGTGGTAAATAGAAATGTAAAGCTTAGTGAGGCTCCATCTTTTGCAAAACCCATAATTTTGTATGATATTATGTCTTCAGGTGCAGAAAACTATCTCAATTTAGCTAAGGAAATAATGCAGAATGAACAAGCGTAAGGCGTTAGGCAGAGGATTATCAAACCTTATACCCACCGAAACTGATGAAACAATCAGCAATAATGAAAAAGATCTCTCCTATGTTGATATTGATGCAGTGCATACTAATCCCTTTCAGCCCAGAACCGATTTTGATGAAACAGAGATTGAAGGCTTGGCCAGGAGTATAGAAAACCAGGGACTTCTTCAACCTGTTGTGCTGCGAAAAACTGGTGATCGATATGAGATAATATCCGGTGAAAGACGTTTTCGTGCCTTTAAATTTCTCCAAAGAGACAAACTTCCATGTATCATAAAGACTAAAGTAAGTGATCGGGAGATGCTTGAATTGGCGCTTGTAGAGAATATTCAGCGCGAGGAACTTAATGAGATTGAAAAGGCGATAAGCTATCAGAAACTGATCCTTGAATATGATTATACCCATGATCAACTCTCAAAACAGATTGGCAAAAGCAGAACTGTTATCACTAACAGCATGCGGTTGCTCAACTTACCTGAAGAAATCCAGACTATGGTACGGAAAAATGCGTTGAGTATGGGGCATGCCCGGGCTCTGTTGGCACTTGAATCACCAGAACAACAGTTGGACCTGGCAAAAATGATTGTAAGTGAAAAACTTTCGGTTCGTGATATCGAAAAGCAGATTCAAAAACAGAAAGAGAATAAGAGGCTAAAACCAGCCAAGCAAACTCCTGTTGATCCCGACCTTGCTCATGTTCTTGAGAAACTTCAGTATAAATTTGGAACTTCGGTAAAAGTAAAAACCGGTGCTTCCGGGGATAAGGGAAAAGTTGAGATAGAGTACTATAATAAGGACGATATGCTGCGTATATTTGATCTCCTTACTGCTGTTTAAGGTTGCGGTGAGATGAAAAAACCAACAAACCGATACACTGTAATGTTTATTCCTGATGGCAAAGGAAGAACTGTATCCATATCCATTAACCGGTATATACTTTTTTCATCGATCATTTTTATGGTTTTGTTTTTTATCAGTATGTTTGTTCTTCTGTTTAAAACTGGTGAAATAGGAATAAAATTACAACTTGTTGAAAAGTTACAAACAGAGAATATTGAGCTCACAAAAGCAAACAAGAATCTCAGGGTATCGACACAACTTATTGCTGACATTGAAAATATAACCGCCTACCTTCATCGCCTGGCAACTTCAGAAGAAATTGAGAAGTTAAGTGTACTTAAACAGCAAGAGGACAAAGCGCAGAAGAAAAAGCTCGAATCCCAGGAGCAGCAAGTGCGGCCCACTTACAGAAGCCAGCAGATTAACTCTGAAATGAATGCTTCTTCCATTCCAAATATACTTCCTGTAGATGGTTGGATTACAAGGGGTTATAAATATAAAGGAGAGGATGGGGAAGGGCATCTGGGGATCGATTTTGCTGCAAGTACCGGTACGGCAATACGCGCTACTGCACCTGGTGTGGTGAGTAAGATTGAGAATGACCGCTATCTTGGGTTATTGATAACTATACAGCATGAGTTTGGCTTTGAAACAAGGTATGGTCACTGCTCACAAATTCTTGTGTCGGTAAGGGACAGGGTAAATCGTGGGCAAACAATCGGTTATGTTGGTAATACCGGTAGGTCTTCTGCACCACACCTTCATTATGAAATTATCAGAGACGGAAAGCATGTTGATCCTACCGAATATATTATCGGTCATAAAGAGTAAAGGAGCTAAAGAATGGATAAGGGAATTAAGGGATTGTTAACAATGATAGGTGATGGTGCTGTATTTGAAGGGACGTTGTCTGTACCGCACAGTATTCGTATTGATGGAAAATTCAAGGGGTTATTGGAAACTGGAGAGTTGCTCACCGTCGGTCCCAATGGTATAGTGGAAGCAGATATAAAGGCAAAGAGTGTTATAATCGGTGGATGGGTGAAGGGTAATTTGACTATTAAGGACAGGGTGGAACTTGAAAACAACTCCTCACTGATTGGAGATTTACATACAAGAGATCTTGTGATAAATGATGGAGCTGCTTTTCATGGAAATTGTTCCATGGAAAAAATAAAAAATGTAGAGAGTGAAAAGAAAGAAGCCTGACAGGAGTAGTATACCGTTTTTGAGACTCATAAGAGAGATCAGCTTTTGGCGATCTCTTTTTTTGTAAGAAAGATAAAGTTGCATAGCAAGGCTCCCCGGGTAACTGGTCCACCAGCTGTACCGAGGGGAGAATTGCAGCAAATTAAAATTTTCTTGCCCCTGGACACCCGAACACTTTGGTCAGATCTGTTCCCCTCAATAGACAGTATGGATACAGACACTCGGAGGTAAAACAAAAAAGGACTACCACTTTCACCTCGCCTTGACGAAAATCCGTACAATAAAAAAACAGAGAAAATTAATTCCAACATCCACTAAATAGCTCTAAAAACTGAAATTAATGGGTCGGCACACAATCGCCCCTTTATATAAGCCGCCTTTCAGCCGTTCTGAGCCAAGAAAAATAGCAGTCGACCCAAGAGTGGAAAATCGTCAAAAAACGGCGTAAAAAGGCTTTGTGGCTATTCGATTTAACAATTAATAAACTTGTTTTGGTGAAAAAACAGTCTTTTTTTTCTGACAAACGTTTGGCGGTCAGAATGTCTATAGCTTCAATTGTACTTTTTTTTCATGAAAAGAGAATGGCTATAAAAAGGCTGATCATGAACAGATCAGCCCTTTTCAATATTTAATGGCACAGATGTTTATGCTAGCACCTGCTTTACGTCATAAAAAATACCGTTTTCGATAAGATACCCCTTAAGCTCACCAAGATCCTGCAGAAACCGCGCATGCTTGACAGCAAGGACCACGGCATCATAAGTAGAAGTTTTTGGTGAATCAATGAGGTCAATTCCGTACTCCTCTTTTACTTCAGGAGCAGATGCGACCGGATCCCAGACATCGGTTTTGATGCCAAAATCATTAAGTTCCTGAATGATGTCTATGACCCTGGAATTTCTTATGTCAGGAACATTCTCCTTAAAGGTAATTCCCAAAACGAGAACCCTGCCATCCATAACACTCAGCTTGCGATGAATCATCCCCTTAATAAGCTCGCGGGCAAAATAGCGCCCCATGGCATCATTTATACGTCTGCCGGCCATGATGATCTGGGGGTGATGTCCGATCTCTTCGGCCTTGTAGGCAAGGTAGTAGGGGTCTACTCCAATGCAGTGGCCTCCCACAAGCCCGGGCTCGAAGGGAAGAAAGTTCCACTTTGTACCAGCAGCTTCAAGGACATCTTTGGTGGAAATTTCCATTTTATCGAAAATTATTCTCAGCTCATTCATCAAAGCAATGTTTATATCCCTTTGAGTGTTTTCGATAACCTTGGCAGCTTCTGCAACCTTGATTGTTGTGGCTTTATGCACTCCGGCCTTGACTGCGCTGGAGTAAACAGATGCGACATTATCAAGTGTTTCCGGCGTGTCCCCGGAGACAACCTTAACAATGGTAGATACGGTGTGAACCTTATCACCGGGGTTGATTCGTTCGGGTGAATAGCCAACAAAGAAATCCTCTTTCCATTTTAATCCTGAGACTTTTTCCAGAATGGGAACACACTCATCTTCCGTGACACCGGGATAGACGGTGGATTCATAAACAACAATAGTACCCTTTTGTAAGTACTTGCCAACCATTTCAGATGAGCGGTAGAGGGGCGTAAGATCGGGCTTTTTGTGGTTATCGATAGGAGTGGGAACAGCAACGATTATAAACTGCGTATCACTTATTACCGACGGGTCGCAGGAGAAACGAATGCCGCAATTTTTGAGATCTTCTGATGGGGTCTCTCCGTTTGGATCGAGGTTTTGACAAAGTGAATCCACTCGTTTTTGGTTGATATCGAATCCGGTTACTTTGTAGTATTTAGCCAGTTCAATTGCCAGAGGTAATCCTACATACCCCAGTCCTACGATACAAATGTTTGGTTTATACATTAGAACTTACTCCTGTAGAATGATGGAAATAATTGATGTGTTATTCAATAGTACTACCCGATATAACGACTCGGGTATGACGATAAAGGAAATTGCTAAACAGAAACCATTTCTGAATAGAGACTAATCGTATAAGTCCAATTATTGCGTGAAAACATAAAAAGACGCAATGTACTGTTATAAAGATCAGGCCAGAGCCTTGTCATAGTACTCACGATACCACTGGACAAAATTGGCAATACCCTTGTCGATATTGGTTGATGGTTCAAATCCAAGGGATCTGATCTTTTCGATGTCTGCCATGGTAGCAGGAACGTCTCCCGGCTGCATGGGCAGGAAATTTAGTATTGCTTTTTTACCCGCGCACTTTTCAATCTGAGTGATAAAATCGAGAAGTTCCTCTGCCCTACTGTTGCCGATATTGTAGAGTTCATAAGCCTTTGGTGCGTCAAGAACCTTTACGATCCCATTAACTATATCATCGATGTAGGTGAAATTTCTTTTCATTTTACCGTTATTGTAGACATCGATAGGCTTGCCTTCAATGATTGCTTTAGTAAAGAGAAAAAGAGCCATGTCTGGTCTGCCCCACGGACCATATACGGTAAAGAAGCGAAGACCTGAACAGTTGAGGCCGTAGAGGTGGCTGTAACAGTGGGCAACAAGCTCATTTGAACGCTTGGTTGCAGCGTACAGGGAGATAGGATTATTTACCGGATCCGTTTCTGCAAAGGGGAGTTTTGTGTTTGCTCCGTACACCGATGACGAAGAGGCGTAGACAAAGTTTTCAACCTTGTTATGCCGGGCAAGCTCAATAATGTTCAGGAAACCCTCGTTGTTAGACTTTTGGTAAGCAAACGGATGAGTCAGTGAATAGCGCACACCAGCCTGAGCCGCGAGATGACACACTTTTGAAGGAGTGTGTTGTGTAAAGACTTTCTCGAGCTTCTCATATTCGCACATATCAATTTTGTGGAACAGAAAGGATTCGTGGGCGCTTAGGATATCGAGTCGTTTCTGTTTAAGAGTGGGGTCATAATAGGAGTTGATGTTGTCGATTCCTATAACCGTTTTTCCCGCCCGAAGGTAGTGCTGTGAAAGATGAAATCCTATAAAACCCGCTACACCGGTAATCAGTATCATAAATGTGCTCCTGTAAATTTTGGTTTGATAGTGCTGTCGGCTCCTCTGATAAGCTTACCTCTAGAGAGTTCGATTCTTCGATAGTGGTACGGCTCGATCAGTTCAAGATCATGGGTTGACATAATAACGGTTGTTCCCCAGGAGTTAATGGTTTGGAGAAGGTGAAAAATTTCAAGAGAGACTTCCTTGTCGATATTACCGGTAGGTTCATCTGCAATAAGCAGCCAGGGGTCATTAACAATCGCCCGTGCTATACAGACCCTTTGCTGCTCTCCTCCCGAGAGTTGATAGGGGTAGTTAGATACCTTGTGGCTCAGCCCTGTTTGAGCAAGCACCTCGAAGACTTTTCTTTTAACAAGTTTTTCCGGTTTTCCTGTTACTCTTAGAGCAAAGGCAACGTTTTGATAGATATTGCGGTCGTGGAGCAGTCTGAAATCCTGAAAAACTATACCCATCTTTCTTCTGAGATAGGGGAGGTCTTTGTGTTTGATTGTAGTGGAGTCGTAGCCACAGGAGAAGACCTGTCCGGATGTGGGAAGCTCTTCCATATGGATATGTTTAAAAAGGGTGGTTTTTCCTGCACCGCTGGCGCCGGTAAGAAAGACGAATTCTGCCTTATCTATAGTAAAGGAGACATCGTGAAGCGCCTGATATCTTCCGTCATACTCTTTGGTGACATGGGAAAATTCGATCATGATAAGTTTCGCTTTCTGAGCAGAAAATGAACCCTTTCAGAACGGGTGTTATACCGGTTAAAGGAATAGGAGTCAAAGATTCCAAGGATATCAAAAAGAGTAGCGGGGATCATTTTTTCCACTGTTGTGACCGGCAGAATTTTTTGCTTGTGCTGTTCGGTAAACTTTTTGAATAGCTGAGGGTCGGTAGTTGAATTTTGAAAAATGGTGAAGTCGTTATACTGAACAGAGGATAGGCTGTTGAAATAGCTGTGTCTGACAAAAGAGAAATCGCCGTGATCCTCGAAATCTGTATACTCCTTGAAATACCTTTTGGAGTTTGTCGCGGTAGTGATATCAAAAAGAAAAAGACCACCGGGAGAAAGGATGGTATTTACCTGGTTGAAAAGAGTAAGATAATCATGTTTTGAATGGAGGTAGTTTATTCCGTCGTATAAAAAGACGGCCAGGTCAAAGCGCTCTTTAACAGCAAGGTTCCTGGCATCACAGCACAACAGCGGCAACGATCTCTTTTCAACCGCAACTCTGCACATATCAAACGACAGGTCAGATCCGGTGTAGTTAAAACCCTTTTGTTTCAGCAATTCTCCGAGCTTACCGGTACCTGCTCCGAGTTCAAAAACCAACGGCCTCTCGACGGCAGAGTATTTATCAACTATTTTCTCGATGAGGGTACTCCACTCATTATAGTTGACGTGGTCCATGAGCCGGTCGTATATCGGCGCCAGAGCCTGGTATTGCATACCGGTCAAATCCTTATGTCAATGAAAGTGTTCTGTCGCCACGACTCCACCTTCTCTATCAGTTTCTGGTTGGCTTTGTACTCCCTGTATTGTCTTACTAAAATGGAATAATCATCCTCAAAATTGAATCTCCGTGAATCAGATTTTTCATCAATCCGGTAAATGGAGATATCGTTGTTCTCTCGTACCGGTTCGCTTATCTCCCCATCTTCAAGATTTGTTATTGCGGTTCGTATTGAAGAGGAAAGGTTGCTTAGAGTTGACCATCCCAGTTTTCCGCCCCGGCTTCTTGACACACGGTCTGTGCTGTGCTCTTTTGCAGCCTGAGCAAACTCTTCAGTGCTGCCGATGGTTTCTCTGAGTGCATTGAGCTTCTCGTTTACCTTCACAACGACCTCCTCGTCGGGTACTAACGGCAAAAAGATCTGCCGTATTCTCACACCGCGGTCGGTTTTTTCAAGGACCTGTATAATGTGATATCCAAGGCTGGTTTTAAAAGGTTGGCTGATCTTGCCCTGGGGGAGACTGAACGCTGTCTCCTCGAATGCCCGTTCTGAAATGGTTCCTTTGGAGATGAAACCAAGATTACCGCCAGAGGCAGCTTGCGGTCCTTGGGAGAGCTCTTTGGCCAGTGCCTCAAAATCTTCACCCTGATCGAGCCGGCGCCTGATTTCGTAAATTGTGGTAAAAACAGTCTGCTCCCGTGCCTGGCTTGGTGCGACTGACTTGGTGATTTTTGATAACCGGACACTCTCCCCCAGTGGAGGAAGGCTGTCCTGGTAGGTGGTAAAAAACTGCTCCACATCACGCCGGGTTACGTTTATTGAGTGATAGATGCGCTGCTGAATCCTCTGCTGAATGAGCTGATCCCTTATCGCCTCTCGCATCTCTGCTCTGAATCTGGTAAACCCTATTCCCTGTTGGTTGTAAATTTCCTGTTCCAGTTGCTCTAGTGTCATTCTGTTCTGCTGCAAAATCGTGGCGATGTGATTGTTAAGTGCCTCCTCTACTTCATCACTGCTTACTGCGAGGGCAGAATCCCTTTTGGCATTGGTAAGGAGGACTTTGTTATCGATAAGATTATCGAGAAGATCTGTCCTCACCTTCTCCAGATCAACGGGGGTGCCCTGGGCCTGCAACTGCTCCATCTGCATAGCAACATACGCCTCAAACTCTGAGATCAGAATAACTTCATCACCAACAATGGCGGCTATGCCATCAAGTTTCTGTGGAGTTGCCCCAAGCAGGCCGTAAGCGGAAACGATTGTAACTACAGCTGCTGTAAAAATCTTCATAAAACACCCCTTGATTGATTATTCTGGTTTATGTTCCATTGGTCTGTCGGTACCGGGAATCAGGTCGAAATTGAACTCTGTATTGGTTTTCAACCGAAGCTCTGAAATCATACGCTGTGCTTCTTTTTTCTGCTTTTCATTTGATAAACGGTCTGTAATTATATCTCTGACCTCTTCTAATGTGCTGATACTGTCTTTTTCAAATTTGGCGATCAGATTTATAATGTGGAAACCGACATCGGTGCGGACCGGAGTGGTGATTCCGGGAGCAGCAGTGTTACTGATAGCCCTGGAAATAGCTGGCTCGAGCTCATCAAGCGGTAGAAAAAGAGTGTCAATATATGAGTGTACAAGATCATCAGAACGGGAATCAGCAACTTCCTTGAAATTGCTGCCGTTTAAAGTGCGCCGTATCTCATGAGCGGCAGCGAGGTCTTCTACAATGATCTCCTGAAACCTAACCATATCCTGCTCTCTGGGAAAGTTTTCCTTGTTCTGTTCATAATACTCTTCTACGTGGCGGCTATCCAAAAGATTGTTCTGGGCTCTTATTGTACTGCGGCTAATCATCTCTGCGGCCAGAAGATCCTTCTTCATGCGCTCCAGACGATTTCTGTTCACTTTTTCCCGGTGAATTCTTTTTCTCAAAGCCTCCTGGTACAGAATTTCTGTGTCCATCCACTGTCTGATATACTGAATGTTCTGCTCGCGCGTTATCTGCTCTCTCATTTCCGGAGGCATACTTGCATACAGATCATCAAGGGTAAGGGTGGCCTTTCCTACTCTGGCAATTACCGGACTGTCCGATTTATGCTCGCATGCGGTGAAAAAGAGGAGTAAGCTTAAAAAACCGGTGCAGATGAGTAATAAAGATGTTCTTATCGGCGATTGTCTGATCATTGATGCTGTCCTTTGCAATACCTTCTGAAATTGAAAAACAAAAATAAATGATGCTCCTGTGGAGAATCTATTTTCCGGGCTCAGGAGAGTGACAAGTCGGGTGAGCGTGGTGTTAATTAAACCAGGCCTCCTTTTTTATAAGCCCTCTTGTAATTTATGTAACTGAAACTGCCAATGTACAAGAATCGTCTGATCCGCTCACCAGGAGTGCTGGTCACGCCGCAATCGAAAGGTTCCTGCATTACATCAAAAGTGAAACAGGAACCCTTGGACCAGAAGCTCTGGGCGAGCGGATGGAGAAACGGTCCTCAACTTAATTCCCATGGGATTTAGGGGTCTCTTTTCACTCTAAGCACAAAGTGTACCGGTTTGTTCCCCTGCAGCTCTTGCAACAATGGAAAAGACCTCCTGTGTCCTCTCGGCGGTCTCCTGTCCCAAAAGGAGCGTCTTGACGCTGATAGGTGTTTGGTAAACCAGTTCGAAATTATAACCGGGATTGCTTTTGAAAATCTTTTCTATAGTACCCTTTATATCCTGCTCTTCTCCCTCCAGATGAAAGGTAAGGGTACCCTGATTGTTAAGTATCACCCTTGAGGAGCCGATTTTTTGTGCACAGATCTTTATTTTTATGAGAAGAATCAGTGCTCTTACAACCTCCGGCAGAGCACCGAAACGGTCACTGAGCGTCTTTTCCATCTCCGTGATCTCCTCACTGCTGGCAGCAGAGGAGATCTCCTGGTACACCGCGATCCGAGTTGGTCCATCAGCGATATACTGCGTGGGCAGATAGGCCTCAAGCGGTATTTCCAGTTTGGTTTCAGCCACGCTTCGCAGAGCTTTGGTCCCCTTAATCTCATCAACCGCCTCCTGAAGGAGCTTGCAGTACAGTTCAAATCCAACCGCTGCTATGAAGCCGTGCTGGCGTGTTCCCAGAAGATTTCCCGCCCCCCTGATCTCAAGATCCCGCATGGCGATCTGAAATCCGCTGCCAAGTTCGGTGTACTGCTCGAGTGCCTTGAGTCTCTTGAGGGAATCATCCTTTATCTGCTTGAATGTTGGGGTGAGCAAGAACGCATAAGCCTGCTCCGAGGATCTCCCCACGCGTCCCCTGAGCTGATAGAGTTGAGAGAGACCAAGAGTATCTGCTCTGTTTACGATAATAGTATTGACATTAGGAATATCAAGGCCATTTTCAATTATCACCGTCGAGAGAAGAACATCGTACCTGCCCGCAATAAACTCCTTCATTACCATCTCAAGATCATGTTCATTCATCTGACCATGGGCACTTATCACCCGTGCCTTTGGTGCAAGCTGCTCGATTTTGTCCTGAAGCTCGGGGAGATTGCCGATCCTGTTATTGACAAAATAGACCTGTCCGCCTCTCTGGAGCTCTGTTTCGATTGCACTTTTTACCAGATCATCATGGTACTCCGAAACATTGGTCTCGATGGGGAGACGGTTTCTGGGGGGGGTATTGATGATAGAAAGATCCCGTGCTCCAACAAGGGACATGTGGAGGGTTCTGGGGATGGGAGTTGCAGTGAGGGAGAGCACATCAACCTTATACCGGAAATGCTTGAGCTTCTCCTTGTGCTTGACTCCAAAGCGCTGTTCCTCATCTACAATCAGAAGTCCAAGATTTTTAAACTTTACGTCCTCTGAAAAGATTCTGTGGGTACCGATAACGATGTCGACATCTCCACTCTGAAGCTTTTCGATAGCCTGCTGCTGCTCCCTGCGGCTCTGAAACCGGCTCAAACCAGCTAATTTAACCGGAAAGGATGACATACGCTCGGTAAAGGTGCTCAGATGCTGTGCGGCCAAAATAGTAGTGGGAGCAAGTACAGCAACCTGATACCCGCTCATCACGGCTTTGAATGCTGCCCGCATCGCCACCTCAGTTTTTCCAAACCCGACATCTCCGCAAACAAGCCGGTCCATCGGTTTTTTGGACTCCATGTCCTCCTTTACTTCCTTGATGGCTCTGTGCTGATCGGGGGTCTCTTCATAGATAAAAGAGTCCTCAAACTCCTTTTGCCACAGATTATCCCCAACAAATGGTATCCCCTCAAGATGCTGGCGTTTGGCATAGAGCTCTATAAGCTCCTGAGCCATCTCCACAAGCGATTCCCGGGTGCGTTTTTTGAGCCTCTCCCAGGAAGCTGAACCCAGCTTGGAAAGAGTAGGGGGTGTTGATTCTCGCCCAAGGTACTTCTGCACCTTGTGGAAATCCTCTACCGGAACGTACACTTTGCCGTTTTCAGCATAGAGAATGACCATGCAGTCTGAGACGGTTTGTGCGGCCTTTATTCTCTCGATACCCAGGAACTTTCCAATACCGTGGTCTTCATGTACCACAAAATCCTGCGGGTTGAGAGAATCGAAACTGCTTATAGGGATAGCATTTTTCTGTTTTTTCTTTTTTAATGGCCGGTGGGCGCGATTGAAAATCTGATTTTCAGTATACAGAAGAAGGTTGGAATCTTTGCAGATAAACCCTTCCTGAAGATCACCGGTGCACACTTCAATAAATGACCCCTTATCCCCTAAAAGCTCCACGAGCCTCTCCCCGTGGCCAAGGTTGGAACTGACAATCACACACCGGTAGCCATCACTGTAATAGGCGCTGATGGTATCGATTATGGAATCAAGATCCCGTCTGAGCTCGGGCTGCCGGGTAAAGGAGAAAGAAAAACACTTTGTATCTTTGGGGTAATCAAGGGTCTCTATGTAAATACAGGTATAGAATTCAAACTGATCCTCTATGGCTGAGTCGCTCAAAAGAAGCTTGTCTGCAGGAGATACCAGCGGCTTAAAGATCTCGGGGACCCTTTCGATATGGCGGGTGTAGTTCTGACGGCACTCATCGAGACGTCGCTCCAGGGGCACCAGATCATCCCAGACAATCGTGGCATTGCCCGGCAGATAGTCCAGTACAGAGACCGTATCAGTGTCAAACCAGTGCAGATACCACTCTATCGCCTCAAAATCCCTGATACTTTTCCACTGGTGCTCCAGTTTGTGCACCGCTGAAAGGTCTGCCCCGTTCTCTTGTGCATGGGAGTTCATTTTTTGCAGTGCGGAGTCGATCTGTGCCTCAGAAAAACGAAACTCCCGCATGGGAAAAATCTCAATGCCCTTTTTGTGCTTGCTGCTCTTTTGGGTGAAAACATCGAACTCTCTTATCGATTCGACTGTATCTCCCCAAAACTCGATGCGGTAGGGGTTATCTGCCATGAAGGGGTAGATGTCGAGAATTCCGCCCCGTATGGAAAAGGTCCCCAAATCGTTAACCTGATCTTCCCGGTGGAACCCGCTGTCGGTTAACCACTGTGCCAAATCAGTCACCGAGAGCTCAACTCCGGTTTCGATTCTTATGATGGAGTTAAACAGCGCTCTGCCGGGAATAATTCTTTGCATAAGGGAGCTGTAGGGAGCGATAATGAGCCGTTTTTCTCCGTTAAGAAGCTCAGAAAGAACACTGAACCGGGTTTCAACCGTTGGTCCGAAAGGGGATTTCATGTTGTAGGGAACAGCATCTCTTGTGGGGAAAACAAGAACGTTCTCTTGATCCAGAAAAGTGGTGCACTCCTGGGCGAGAGTCTCTGCGGCCTTGTTGTTTTCAACAATTGTCAGAACCGTAGAGTCACCGCACTCAAACAGTTCGCTTAGTACAAGGGCATCCGATGACCCGTCGATTCCCCGGAACAGAGCGTTGTGGGGTCTGTCCTGGAGGTACTCTTTGAGTGCGGGAAGGTGGCCCGTATTCCAGGTGCTTGAAAATTTCTCTATGCTCATTTAATCTCAAAGGAGTTACGATAACCAGATTGACACAATCGATTATTGGTTCTGTTTTTTGAAGCTCAACGGGCGACTGTTTTTTTATTGTCTGGTGAATGGCTAATTACGGCTGTAACGATATATTATTCCAACCTTGAAAATAAATATTGGCAGGGGGTGAAAGATAACTGATAAGGGGAGGGGCAGGTAACTCTGTATGTCGGTTCAGGGGGATGGGGCATTGGTAAGATGGGTTTTTAAACGGTGGCGATGCAATCGATACGGTTGCCACTTTTATCTTTAACGTTGGTCTGTTTTATTGTACAATACTGAGACACACCATCGGCCCGGGAAAGAGTTTGTTATGAATAGAGTTATCATCCTTGACAGTGTCACAGTCCAAACAGAGCTCCTGAAAAAACAGATCGAAAAGGAGTTGGGTTATCCTGTCTCTTTTGTAGATTCCGTTAACGAAGCAAAAACCTATGGTGATGCAGGGGTTGTGATCTTTTCAATACAGAAATCAGTGGATAATTACTCTCCGGTAGCAGGGGTCCCCTCAATTGTGGTCACCGGTGGCGTTCAGCTTCAGAGCCGTGAATTTCTTATGGCATCTCATATTCTTGATGCAATAGCAGACTACTCGTTGCAGAATCGCCGGTATATTCTGGAACTCATTTCGCGTATCGATCTGCTCTCAAAGATCACGGTGGTGATTTGTGAAAAAGATCCGGTCATTCTGTCAATGATTAAAAGGAATGTTGCAACTCTCGGGGTGAAAACAAAGGGTGTTAAAAACGCCAAGGAGATGCTGTCACTGCTGCACAGTGATGATTCGGTTCGGCTGGTGATGGTGAGCGCACATTTAGGTGCCGCCAGTGGTCTCTCTGTGGTGGAAGAGATTCGCAAGACCTACAACAAAAATGATCTTCCTGTTATTGCACTGCTTGAGGAACAGGACTCTGAAGAGGTCGAAGTCTCCTTTTACAGAACCGGGGCCACCGATTCAATTGTAAAACAGTTTTCGACCCCCAATTGCGCTGAAATTTTTCGGTCCCGTGTTATGCTCACTATTGGGCAGGTGGTTACGAATGTAGAGCTAAACTACCTGGTAGAACGTGACTTTATGACCGACTGCTATAACCGGCGATACTTTTTTGATGCAGGGCTTACTGTTTTTGCCAACTATCTTCGCGGCAATATCTGCTGTGCTGTGGCGATGTTGGACATTGATGATTTTAAACAGATTAATGACCGATTTGGTCATTCCACGGGGGATCGCGCAATTATTGCTTTTGCGGAAATATTGCACAGTGGTGTGCGTCAGACAGACCTGGTTGCTCGCTTTGGTGGGGAAGAGTTCTGTATTCTATTCTCCGGATCAGATGTCAACGGTATCATGACCGTGTTGGAACGAATACGGGTTGAGGTTGAATCATTAACTCATTATGGTGATAATGGTGAACCATTCTCATTTACCATCTCTACAGGGGTTACAAATCAACAAGCTGAAACGCTTGAGGAGATGGTATCCCGGGCCGATGCTATTCTGTATGTTGCAAAGGAGCAGGGTAAAAACAGAGTTGTTGATGACACCGGTCTCAATGGTGCAAAACAGAGTAATCTTTCCCCCCCATAGACAGTGTGGTTGGGCTCAGAAGTCCGCACCATATAGAATCGGTATTTGTCTCATGCGGAGCTATCTTGGTAAAGTAACGGGTTTCACGGGAACGGGCTGGCCTGTTGGTCGTTTCGGGTTCTGGCCGGTTACTATTTTCACCGGCTCCCATAGTATTCAATATGGCGGTCAATAGTCCGCAAACCATCTGATGAAAACCCGAACCGTTCCTTGGCCTTTGAGACATTAAAGATAAACGGTTTTCTTCCATAACCTTTATCAATAACGACAATGTTACTTTTTGATCCAAAAATCTCCACCGCCCTTTTGGCAACATACTCCCAGGAGACAAATTCTTTCCCCAGAGCATAGAAGATCTCTCGGTCACAACTGTCAAGAGCCACCAGTCTGTAGAGCTCAGCAATTTTCTCTGCATCTATAAACTGTGTTCCGTCGTTTTGTACCACCTCTATGTCTTGGTTGTTCATTGAATAAGTAACAATGTTTCTGAATCTGTTATCGGGCTGTACTGGTGCTCCTTCAAGCGCAGGGTTGCCGAATGTGTATCCGGGTCTGATAACCGAGCAGGAGACATCCAATGAGTGGCAAAATCCAAACAGAAAGTTTTCGGTGGCAGCTTTTGTTGATCCGTAGAGGTCAACAGGCCTGGTGATCATGGATTCATTCATTAGAGAGGTCATCTCACCGGCTGCAGCAGTCGATGAAGTGTAGATAATTCTTTGTACGCCCAGGGAAACGGCCTGTTCAAAGAGTTTTACCGACCCCAGGGTATCGTTTAGAAGCATGCTTTGGGCATCATCTCCCCAGCCTAAAGCTATATGAATAAGGGTCTCGGGCTGTTGATTTTTCAGGGCCGGTAGGAGGTCCTGACCGATCTGCCATTGTACCACCTTAACAGCGGGGATGTTTTTAAGGGCTGGTATTTTGTGAGGATTTCTTGCAAGGACAATGATCTCATGTCCATTTTTTACCAGATTCATCACCACATGAGAGCCGATAAAGCCTGTTCCTCCGGTAATCAGAAATTTCATTCAGATGCCTTTACTGAGAGGTGATAAAAGATCTCCGTTGACTGACTTTCAGGGTAAGAGCCTTTTGATACTGATTTTTGGTTTGAGCGTTTTGAGCACTTTGGGATTATTCTTTTTTGGGGAGGCCTTGGGGCGTTGGGCGGTCTTCTGATGCTCCCCCTGACTGTCAAGTTTCATTGAAAGAGATATTCTTGAAGATTCAGCGTCGGCACTTAGTACCTTTACCCGGACTACCTGTCCCGCTTTTACAACACTTGAGGGGTCGGAGACAAAACTGTTTGATAGCTGTGAGATGTGTACCAGGCCGTCCTGATGAACGCCGATATCCACAAATGCGCCAAAGTTGGTAACATTAGTTACCGTTCCCTCGAGAATCACTCCATCTTTAAGATCGCTTATGCTGTTTATTGAGTCATCGAATCGTGCATAACTGAACTCTGCCCTGGGATCTCTTCCTGGTTTTTCGAGTTCACCCAGAATATCTTCTATTGTTGGAAGGCCCACATTTTCGTCGACAAAATCTTGTTTGTTTATGGAGCGGATAAGTGATTGATTGCGTATCAGATCATTTACGGTTGTATTAAGTTTTCCTGCCATTGCTTCTACCAGTGGGTATCTCTCAGGATGAACAGAGGAGTTGTCGAGCGGGTTTTCTGCTCCCCCTATTTTTAAGAATCCCGCGGCGAGCTGAAACTTTTTTTCCCCCATGCCGGGAACTTTTAAAATGTCCTCACGGCGGCGGAAAGCGCCGGAGCTGTTGCGGTGATTGACGATATTAGAAGCAGTAAGACGGTTTAGCCCCGACACATATTTCAGTAGTTCTTCAGAGGCAAGATTTACATCCACACCTACTCTGTTTACACAGCTTTCAACAATTTCGTCAAGAGAGTCTTTCAGTTTGCTCTGATTTACGTCATGTTGATACTGCCCGACTCCTATAGATTTAGGGTCGATTTTTACCAGTTCGGACAAGGGGTCCTGGAGTCTGCGTGCTATTGAAATGGCACCTCTGACAGTAAGGTCAAGCTCTGGAAATTCCCTGATGGCAGTATCGGAGGCACTGTATATGCTTGCCCCTGATTCGTTTACAATTAAGCACAGCGGCATTTTGTCCTTTGGTATCGCCTTGATTGCGGAACGAACGAACTCATCGGTCTCTCGTCCGGCTGTTCCATTACCAATGGCAATCAGATTGACCGAGTGTTTTTCGATCAGAGCGAGTATAACGGACTTGGCTTTTTCTCTCTGTTTTTGTGGTTCATTGGGGTAGATGGTACAGTTTTCGATGTATTTGCCGGTGTCGTCAACAACCGCCACTTTACAACCAGTTCTGAAACCGGGGTCGATACCGATAACCCCTTTTCTTCCTGCCGGCGGGGCAAGCAGAAGAGCTTCAAGATTTTTACCAAATACTTTAAAGGATTCTGCATCTGCCAAATCTCTGATTTCTTTACGGATTTCAGTTTCGGTTGCGGGGTGAAGGAGACGGTCATAACTGTCCTGTGCAGTTTTTTCAAGTAGCTGGGTAGCGGCACTGCCGGGATGCATGACAAGTCTCTTTCGAAGGTAATAGATTGCAGTCTCCTCGGGAAGTTCAAGTGATAAACGCAGAATTTTCTCTCTCTCTCCCCGCAGCATGGCAAGTATGCGGTGAGCGGCAAGAGACTTTACCGGTTCACTGAAATCATAATACATTTCGAACTTGGTTTTCTGTTTTTCAAACTCTTTTTTCACCACACTTTTTATACTGCCCTTTTCATACGCCAGTTCCCTTAGTTCTTTTCTTACCTCAGCATTGTCGGAGACCTGTTCTGCCAGAATGTCACAGGCACCCTGAAGAGCTTTCTGTTCGGTGTCGACCCCTTTGTCAGGATTGAGAAACTCCCGTGCCTTTTGAGGCAGATCAGTATCTGAATCGCTGAGATTAAAGAGCCAGTTTGCAAGCGGCTCAAGACCTGCCTCTTTGGCTTTAGTGGCTCTGGTGAGTCGTTTGGGTTTGAAGGGGAGGTAGAGATCTTCAAGTTCTGTTTTGGAGAGCGTCTCTGTTATCTTCTTGTGCAAATCGGGGGTGAGTTTTTCCTGAGAACGGATACTGTCGAGGATGGTCTCCTTTCGCTCTTGGAGTTCCTTGTAGTAGGTGTAGCGGTGAAGAAGGTCCCTGATTTGTATCTCGTCAAGAGAGCCGGTCTGCTCTTTACGATAACGGGCGATAAACGGTACCGTACCCCCTTCATCAAAGAGTGCAAGGGTGTTTTTCACCTGAATAGGTTTTAGTGAAAATTCATCGGTCAGCTGTTGAGGTATATTCAAAGGCATAGTGTATAATCTCCGGATGTTAAAAATGGTTGCCTGAAACTACATTTGTTTTACGAGAAACTCTGGAGGGGAATGATCCCCGGTACCTGATCCTTTTCAAGTGAAAAAACATGCTGAGGAACCCAGCGGATATCGAGTATTTTTTTCTGTGAACCGGCTATGTTCTCTATTATATAGGAGTACCATGGCTGTTCAGTTGCAATTACTATTGTGTCAATACTGTTTTGTTGAAGAATTACTTTTAGATTATCGATTTTCCCCAACACAGGATACCCTTCGATGGTACCGGTGGTCTCTTTATCGCAGCAGAGCACTATTCCTGTTATAAGATGACTCTTTTTCTGTTCAAAATTATCAACAAGATTTCGAATAAGCGGACCGTCCCCAATGAGCAGTACTTTAACAGGAGAAAACATTTTCTCTTTTATCCGGGAAGACAATCGGGGAAAGGTCTCTCTCCACAAAACAAGAACCAGTGCAATTACAAGTGGTACAGCTGCAATTTTGGTGGAAACGGGTATGAGCTGTGAGCTGAATGAAAAGGATAAAAACAGGGTCGAAGAGAGGATGCCCGAAAGAAAACCGCTCTTAAAGGAGTAGTTTCGTGGTGAATACACTCCGTTATAGAGAAACATAAAAAGAAAAGAGGTGCTCAGAGCCAAATGGATGGCAATGGTTCGGGATAAAGAGTTGTCAAGATAGGAGTGAGTAATTAAGTGATTGCGGTACATCAGTTGGTTGAGAGCCAAAAACGTGCTGTTGATAAGGATTACATCGGTGATGGCTGCAAAAGAGGCCTTAACGAGAATTGCCCCGATATTTATAGAAGCCTGGAAAATTATTCCCATAAAAATAAGCCATTTTGGAAAAAACCCTTCATGATAAGCCCTGTACTTTTTGGTAAAGATGATCATGGCTTCATAAAAAGCGATTCTGGATCTAACGAGCCGTTTAGTTGAACTTTTCCCTTTTGTGTGGATAATCTGAATAGAGGGGTTGTACCATATGGTATACCCTTTTTTTCGTATTCTCCAGCACAGGTCAATGTCTTCACCATACATAAAGAATTGCTCATCAAAACCCCCGACTTCTCTGAAAACAGAGAGGGGCATAAACATAAAAGAGCCTGAAATTGCATCGACCTGCGCTGCAACATTGTCATCCATGTAGGTCAGATTATATTGTCCCAGTCTTTTGCTTCTGGGGAAAAGGCGGCTAAGACCGGAGAAGTAGAAAAGGGCAGTTGAAGGAGTTGGAAATGAGCGCCGGCAACTAGCCTGGAGTGATCCGTCGGGGTTGAGGATTTTGGGTCCTATCATACCAGCATCCGGGTTTTTGTTGCTAAAGTCGAGGCAGCTGGTCAATACATCCTGTGAGACTACTGTATCGGGATTGAGCAACAACAAAAAATCTCCACTTGCCTGCCGCGCTCCAACGTTACAGGCCTTACCGAAGCCGATATTGTTTTTAAGCTGAATCCAATGGATTTCCGGGAATCGTGCAGTGATCTGTTTGCGGGAATTATCTCCGGAGGCATTATCGACAATAATAACTTCGCACTGGTCAAAAAGGTGAACTTCACGCAGCGAGCAGAGAGCTTCTGCGAGGCTTTCTGCAACTTTATAGTTAACAATAACAATAGATATCTTTGGTGTTTTGTTGTTCTGGTATGTCATAGATTTTTTCAGGGTTTACGAAATAAAAAAGATAAACGAAGTTTCCACGTAAGAAAAAGGGCTTCACGAACAATTTTTGTAGACATTTTAGATGCCCCGCGTTGTCGGTCGGTAAAGATAATGGGTATTTCTTTAAGCCTGAAACCCTTTTTCCAGGCAAAAAAGTTAAGCTCAATCTGAAAAGAGTATCCGGAAGAGGCGATACGATCAAAATTCATGGATTCAAGAATGTTGCGTCTGAAACACTTGTAGCCACCGGTACAGTCCTTTACAGGAATACCGGTAAGAATTCTGGCGAAAAGATTGGCAAAATAGCTAAGAAGCAGTCTGGTCATAGGCCAATTGACCACATTTACACCACTGACATATCTTGAACCAATGATAAGGTCGTTGTCTTTGGCTGCAGTTATAAAATCGGGAAGGTATCGGGGATTGTGGGAAAAATCGGCATCCATCTCGAAAACGAGCTCATAATCTCTTTGCAGCGCCCATTTGAAGCCGCTGATGTACGCTTTGCCAAGACCCTCTTTTTTCGCTCTTTGTAGCAATTGGATTGTTGGATCATCTTTTGAAAGCGCTTTTACACAATCTGCTGTCCCGTCAGGTGAAGAGTCATCGACCACCAAAATATGGCACTGGGGCAGCACGTTTTTTATTTCAGGTATAATCAGAACGATATTTTCACGTTCGTTGTATGTTGGTATAATGATAAGAACTTTTGAAAGCGTCATCTGTTATCCTGTTTTTCACAAAGGACGAGGAAAAAAATGGTTAAGAGAAAATAACTCCTGAAGAGCTCTTTGGTAAACCTTTCGGTTACAACAATGGTTTTATTTAATTGAACAGGCTCCTAAATAGTCAAAAATAGTTACTTTTGGCACAGCTGAACCGTTGGTTTTGTGACTGTTTCCTACATTCTCAACACAGAAAAAAATCTGCAGCAAAAGGATAGATATCTCTGTCCCTGCGTTTTGATGTGGAAATGGTTGAAAAACAGTTGCTTTTAGTGTATGCTTAATACGTTGCCCTCTGTTTTAAAATTTGTAAATGGTATCTGTTAACAATGTACTATGATGTATTGAGGTACCGGGGTATTTTGCCACTGCGCGTTGATAATGGTGCGGAAGTAGTGCTGTGGCACTTATAGTTCTTGCCATTTTCCGTCTATTTTTCGGGCAAAGCAGAGATAGTGCGGGGATGACAGATTTTTCTCTGATGGCTATTTACAAAAAAAATGAATGTATCTTTTTTCTTCATAAAAGAGGTTGGGATCACTCCTATGATAACCATTTTTGCTGCCCTCTCCATGCTCTCTTTTTTCATATGCATCAGTGTGGCCGGGTTGATCTATTACAGGAACAGTTCGAGTAAACTCAACCGGGTGTTTGCCCTTCTTTGTCTCTCTTTTGGGTACTGGTCGCTGGTGGAATTTCTTTTCAGGCAGGCAGAAACAATTGAAAGGGCTCATTTCTGGTACTCCTTTTTGGTGCTCTGGCCTCTCTCAGTTGCACTGCTTGTACACTTTGTAATGGTGTACACGAAAAATTTCGTCGCAAAAAAACGTCGTTATTTGGCTCTGCTTGTCTATCTACCTGCAACACTGTTGAGTGTAACTAAAATACTCTTTTTCAGAAAAGAACCAGTTTTAAGCCCATGGGGCTGGTCTTACGAAACGGGGCAATACCTGTTCGCCACTGCACTGGTCTACTCAGGGGCACTTGCGGGTATTGTATCGCTGGTTTTGCTCGCACGTTATCACAAGTATTTAAAAGATAAGAGGGAGAAAAAACATACTGCATACATTCTTGTGGGAATTACTTTTCCGGTGAGTATAGGAATTATCAGTGAGCTGCTGCTTCCGTATTTTGCAATAAGAACCCCGGAGCTTATAAACATCTCATTTTCCTTTATGGCGGTTCTGATCGGCTATGCGGTAACAAGGCATGAGTTGTTCTCTGTCAATACTGGTTTGGCTGCTTCGGCAATCATTGAGACCATGTCTGAAGGAGTAATGGTGGTAAACAGAGAGGTAAAAACCGAAATTGTCAATCCGATGCTTCTGTCAATGCTTGGCATGAGCAGGGATGATCTTATCGCAAAGCATGGCAGTGTGGTACTGGCGTTTTTAAAGGATGTCAATCTGATCGATAACGTTCCCGGGAAGAGGTGTGCTGAGATGCAAACATCATTAAGCAGATCTGACGGGACAGTTTTTCCGGCATTGATTTCATGGTCATCCCTTTATGATCAGCAGCAAAAGATCAGAGGAACGGCCTTTGTAATCAGAGACATAACAGAAAGAGAAAGTGCAAGGGAATCTCTTCAGAGAGCACATGAAGAGCTGGAACACAGGGTAAAGGAGCGCACACTGGAGCTTACCGAAGCTAATCAGAAACTGTTGTTTGAGAACCAGGAAAGAGTCAGGGCAGAGCGCCACCTTAAAGCAGAACAGGACAGGCTTTCGATAACACTAAAATCCATAAAAGACGGAGTGATCTCGGTAAACAAAGATAATAAGATCATGCTTTTCAATGATTCAGCAGCAGAGATGACGGGCGTAGACACTGATCAGGCCAGGGGCTGCGACCTGTTTGATATCTACGAGGTTTATGAGATGGTAAACGGTGAAAAGGTTTGTCATGACCCAGGAGCAGATTGTGATCGGGCCGATCACCTGTTTAAAACCTATGAACTTCACTCTAAAAGGGACGCAAAAGTTAGAACCATTGCAGAAACCTGTACTCCCATAATAGATATTCACGGCTGCTATTATGGAAGTGTGATTGTTTTCAGTGATATTACCGATCGGAAACAAATTGAAGAAGAGCTGTTTAAATCTCGTAAACTGGAGTCTTTAAGTGCTCTGGCCAGTGGTATTGCAAGTGAGTTCAGCACTCTGTTTTCAGGTATAATAACCAATCTGTTCATGGCAAAAATCGGTCTTGATGCATCATCTGAAACGAGCCAGCTGATAACTGTTGCTGAAAAGGCGGCATTTAACGCCTCCGGCCTGATAAACCAGTTACTCACTTTTGCCAGAAGCTCTTCTCCTGAAAAAGAGAGAATATCAATAAGAGAATTTATTGAAAATTCTGTTGGTTACTACATGAATGGTCTTAGCTCTGACTATAAACTGCACTTTTCTGATGAGTTGTATGATGTGGAGATAGATCGGGGTCAGATGGATCAGGTCCTCAACAATATCATCATCAATGCAGACCAGGCAATGCCCGAAGAGGGAGCGATTGCTATTTCGGTGTCAAACTATGACCAGAAAAACCCTCTGCTGGAGGGGATCAGAAGTGGCCCCTGGGTAAGGATCACAATCAGTGACTCGGGGCAGGGTATCTCCTCCGACATTCTTACCAGGATTTTCGATCCCTATTTTACTACAAGGGAGAACAATATCGGCCTGGGATTAACCATGGCCTATTCCACAGTGAGAAATCATGGTGGACAGATTACTATTGATTCTGAACCAGGAAACGGCACCAGTTTTCATATCTTTCTGCCGGGGATAGCAGATCTGGAAAATGAGCAGGAGTGTGAGCAAGAAAATAGTGAGGAATTCTGATTTTTTGATAAAGTTTGTTGTATATTATTATTATGGTCTGTTTTAGCCTGACTTTCGCACGAAACTTGGGTTAGACCTGAAAATAGTGATACCTGCGTATCCAGACTTTGCTCGACAGCAAGGCGGGAATCCATAAAGAATTAAAAGGAGGAGTGATGCAAAGGAGTAGAGTAATTATTACAGTGCTAACGCTGATTATAGCCTGTGCCACACTGCTATCAGCTCAGGGGGGCAGCAGGTCTATTATGGAAAGAAGGATGTGGTATGCAACACCGGACAATACTACCGGAGAGGTTAGATTCTGGAGTGTTTATCTGGGGCTGATTAATGATGTCCCCCTCGAGCGTAGAATTCATGGCCACGGTACTATAGCAGTGAACGCTGCACTAAATTTTCAGTTTCTGTCGAGTGGCTATATAGAAGGAAATGGATTTTCAAATCATGGCAGGGTTGAGTGTTTGCCTACAATGATGATATCAAATGAAAATGGTGAGCGCAGAGTCGTGTTGGACAGTATCGATTATATATATGATTTCGGGCACAAAGTTACACTCATAAATGGGGAAAAGGGTAAATTTGTTGTAAGCGCAGAGGGATACCCGGTAGAGCCAAATCGTTTTGTTCTCAGAAGGTACAACCTCAGGCGTTTACATGGTGAAGAGATTCTGGATAACACTGCGGAGGAGATTGTTATCAGTGCGATGGCCTTCTCCCGACAAGGCATTCAGAGGGCAGTGAAAGAGCCGCTTGAATAGAAAAAAATGGCTGCATAAAAAGTGATGAAAGCTTCCGAAGTAATCTTCGGGAGCTTTTTTTTCTTGTGAAAAACCAAATTTTAAGGTACAATTTATGTATGCAGGAACATATTCGGGGCGCACTCACTCACAGGGTTCTCAAGAAAGGTCGGCTCATCATGCAAATTCAATTCTGCGGGGCAGCACAGACAGTCACCGGTTCTCAGGTACTATTCTCTGTAAACGGAAAGAAGATTCTTCTTGAGTGTGGTATGTTTCAGGGAAAACGGCAGGAGACGTATGAAAAAAACCATAATTTTCTGTTTGAGCCTTCCCAAATCGATCTTATGATTTTAACCCATGCCCATATCGATCATAGTGGCAATATCCCTAACCTGGTTAAACAGGGTTTTAGGGGTTCGATCTATGCAACTCCCGCCACAATTGATCTTTGCAAAATTATGCTGCGAGATTCTGCCTATCTGCAGGAAAGAGATCTGATTTGGGTCAATAAAATACGGCGCCGTCAGCACCTCGAAGAGATGGAACCGCTATATTGTATCCGTGATGTTGAAGCGACACTGGATATGTTTGTGGGTGTAGAGTTTGACCAACCGTTCTCTGTGGCACCGGGCGTGGAGGCAATGTTAAGGGATGCTGGCCATATTCTTGGATCAGCCGGAATTCATCTGGAGGTAACAGAAGGTAAAAAGCAATACCGAATCGGACTCACCGGTGATATTGGAAGACCAAATATGATGCTTACCAATGACCCCAATGTCCTGCGGGATCTCGATATTCTGATTATGGAATGTACCTACGGTAATCGTCACCATACCTCTATCGATAATGTTGAAGAGGAGCTTGCTACTGTAATACGAGAAACCGCAGCCAACGGGGGCAAAATCATTATTCCCTGTTTTGCTGTAGGCAGAACGCAGCAATTGGTGTATGTTCTTCACAAACTGTTTGACCAAAATCGCATTCCCGATATGCCTGTTTACGTGGACAGCCCTATGGCTTGCCGTGTAACGGAAGTGTTTGAATCCTATCTCAACTATCTTGACAGAGAGACAAAACGTGTTTTTCTTGATGCAAAAGAGGACCCATTTGGTTTCAGAAGGCTTACCTATGTTCTCGATGTTGAGGATTCCAAGAAACTTAATGGCCAGTCTTTTCCTCACATCATTATCTCCGCATCCGGCATGGCTGAAGGAGGAAGAATTCTTCATCACATGAGAAACAATATCCACAACCCCAGAAACCTTCTTCTATTTGTCGGTTACGCAGCAAAGGACACTCTTGCACGGAAGATTATTGATGGTGAAGAGGTGGTGAAAATTTTCGGTGAAGAACACAAGGTGCGATGCAAGGTGAAAATGATAGATACTTTCAGTGCTCACTCAGATCGCAGGGAACTATTGGATTATGTCTCGCTTAATTCTCCCGAAAGGCTCAAGGATATATTTCTGATTCACGGAGAACCGGAGCAGGCTCTGCCATTGATTGATGGATTGCGGTCAAAGGGGTATGAGAATGTACACTATCCCGCGACAGGGGAAACCTTTACATTTGGAGCATCGTAATGGAAAAAGAGATGGCTTTCAGCTGGCGAACAGAGAACAGAACGGGAGAATGGTGAAGGATAATAGGAACCATATTGTACCGGTTGTGTGTGCCCTGATTATTGACTCCAGGGCACAGGTGCTGGTTGCAAAGAGGGGTGAGAACCAGAAAAATCCCGGAATGTGGGAATTTCCCGGAGGCAAGGTGGATCAGGATGAATCTGAGGAAAATGCCTTGAAACGGGAACTTGAAGAGGAGCTTGGTATACGTGTAAAGACCGGATCAAGACTTGACTCGGTCTTGTATGATTATCAGGAATTTGCAATTGAACTCATTCCGTTTGTCTGCAGGATAGCAGGGGGTGAAATCGTACCCTGCGAGCATCAGGAGGTGCGTTGGATTACACCTCCCCAGGCGGTTTCTCTTCTTTGGGCTCCTGCCGACATTCCTGTACTCAAACAGTATGCAGAACTGTTCAAAAAAAAGCAGTTACGGCAACTGTTCTAAAATGGGTATAAAATCGAGACATCCAATGATGGCAGAGTCTCAATATAATTATTATCACTTTTTAATTCCGTCGTTACCCGATAACCGCCTTTAAAGTTAAGTGTAAGATATGGAAAACGAATATCAAAACCCATACCGGCACCTGCTGAGAGGGTGTAATATCTGTAGGTGCCGTCGGACATCTTCTCTGGATGATCCATCCATTGCCAATGCCTTTCAGTTGTTCTCCGGTAGCGGAGATTCGCCCCTGTATATGCAATGATATTAACTCTGCGGTGTTGATTTATAACTCTAAGGTAGTTTAAGCCTCCACTGACAAAGGCTCTTACATAGTCATCAGATCTGTAATAGATGGGTGCAAGGGTGAGCTGGATACCGTTTCTGTCGCTCCAGTAACGGTAAGCAAATCCGTTTCCGGTAATCCAACCAGCAGCACCTCCGAAACTATGGTCGCCACGAACCGCAACTTTTTCTGGCTGAACTGCAGTATCTTTTTTAACAACAGGCTGCTCCTGCACAACAGGCTGCTCCTGTACAACAGGCTGCTCCTGTACAACAGGCTGCTCCTGTACAACAGGCTGCTCCTGTACAACAGGCTGCTCCTGCACAACAGGCTGCTCCTGTACAACAGGCTGCTCCTGCACAACAGGCTGCTCCTGCACAACAGGCTGCTCCTGCACAACAGGCTGCTCCTGCACAACAGGCTGCTCCTGCACAACAGGCTGCTCCTGCACAGCAGGCTGCTCCTGCACAGCAGGCTGCTCCTGCACAGCAAAAACAGACGACACCATAACGAGAATAAGAAAAACCAGTAACTTTTTCATACTTGCCCTTTCTTTGAATTTAATTGCCGTTGTAAATATAATTATTTGGAAAGTGATGAATTGAAAAAACATTATTAAAGTAAACAGAAGTAGGGTAAGTGAGAGAAGGAGCGTAAACTCCTCCTCCCGATAGCAATGAAGTTTTTATTATGTGAAGATGTTATTTGGTTTTTGTCACGGGAATCTGGATTTCAGTCAGCCACTCGTGAGGATTATCCCTGTTCCAGATTCCGTCGATGTATGATTCGCGCGGGTTATCCGAAGGAGAATACCCGTTCTCCTTCATCCAGCTAAAGAGTGAAGCGTAGCTTTTGCCCAGTGTTTCATAGGGTCCATGGTGAAAAATGGTTACTGCCTCTGAAACAGCTGGGATTTTTTTGTAAACAACCCCATCACTGTTTTTACAATAGTCGTTTACTGCTTCGCATATCTCAACATCTATATCCTTTTCCCTGCACTCTCCGTCGTGATAGATATTGAAACAGTACGCCGGTTCTCTGCAAACAGCACCCTGTATTTCCATTACTTTGCCCATCTTGGGAACAACCTCAAACAGTGAATCATACGTTGGAATAGTGGTTCGGCAAGAAGCGACAATAACTTCGGGAAGACCTTTAATGACTACCTTTTCCATATATTTCTCCTCTTTTGTCTGATGGATCATCTGATCCAGTTTTTCCAGTGTTTTTTGGTAAGAGAGAATTTCGTAAACAAGATCATTTTTCCGCTGGGCTAACAACTCAAGCCTCTGGGAGGCTGAAAGATTATCATCAATAATTGCACGAATATCCTCAAGTTGCAGCCCTGCTCCTTTGAGCTCCTGTATTTTACCTATCAGGGTCAGTTTTTCAAAAGAGTAGTAACGATACCCATTGTCTTCATTGATGTAATCCGGTGTTACCAACCCTATTTCATCATAGTATCGCAGCGTTATAAACGTGGCACCGAGTGAAGCGAGCATGGAGGAGAACCGGTGCCGTCTTCGGCAGGCGCCCAGAATAGAAAAAAATTATAAGAATTTGTACTGCCGAAAGGTCTCCCCCT
>SKJJ01000013.1 GCA_007115975.1 Chitinispirillum sp. | reverse complement strand
TTTGACAGGGGAGTTGCACAGCGGGGACAATAGGGCTGCACACGAAATCCTCTGTAAATAAGGTCTTTATCCCAGACCTGCTTAAACACCCACCAGATACTCTCCATATACTGGGGATCCATTGTCCGGTACTGATTGACAAAATCGACCCAGCGACCCATTCTGTTAACCACCTTCTCCCACTGACCGGTATATCGCAGCACAATGGAACGGCAGGCTTCATTGAAAATGTGGATACCAAGTTTTTCAATATCCCTCTTACCTGAGACTTTAAACTCCTTCTCCATCTCATTTTCAACCGGAAGCCCATGGCAGTCCCACCCGAAACGGCGGTCCACATAATGATCTCGCATAGTCCAGTATCTGGGGATAATATCCTTTAACGTACCGGCCAGAAGATGACCATAGTGAGGCAGCCCGGTTGCAAAGGGAGGCCCGTCATAGAAAACAAATGCATCTTTTTGCCGGGTGGATTCCAGAGATTTTTCAAAGGTTCCGTTTTCTTTCCAGAAAGCAAGAACCTCCTCTTCAACTTTTGGGAAACGAATCTGTGTATCTACAGGGTTGAAAAATTGTTCACTCATAACGCTCCAAGTACCTTCTCTATAAGCTTGACTAATACAGGTTCTGCCTTGTCTGCAACAGCAATGATCTTCTTTATATCAACTGGCTCCAGGGCATCGGGCAGACAGGCATCGGTAACAACCGACAAACCAAGCACCTTTATGCCGGCGTGAACCGCTGCGATAACCTCTGGCACGGTGCTCATGCCGATCACGTCGGCTCCAAGTGTCTTGAGCATCCGATACTCTGCCCTGGTCTCAAGACAGGGACCGCTCATTGCCGCATACACCCCTTTTTCAAGGGCTATTTTGTTTTCAAGTGCCACCTTCAACACCACATCCAGCAACTCTTTTGAGTAGGGCTGGGACATATCAGGAAATCTGGGACCAATTCTCTCATCATTTTTTCCGATAAGGGGATTGTCACTCAGCAGGTTGATGTGATCCGTAATCGCCATGATCGTTCCCGGTGCATACAGGGGATTCACCCCGCCGCAGGCATTTGAAACGATGAGCGTTTTCACATCCATGAACTTCATGACCCTCACCGGAAATGCGATCTGCTGCATCGAGTACCCTTCATAGAAGTGAAACCGCCCCTGCATGGCCATCACCTTCTTACCGGCAAGTGTTCCGAAAATAAGCTTTCCGGCATGCGCTTCTACGGTTGACACAGGAAAGTGAGGAATTGTCTCATACGGGATCACCGCCTGTGCCTCTATGGATTCTGCAAGTCTTCCCAACCCCGTGCCAAGGATAATCCCATACTCTGGTTGTATGGAGGTTTTTTTTTCAAGAAACGCCTTTGTTTCCTGAATCATCTTAAATGTTTCACTCATTGTACATTCCTCTTCTTGGGGCAAGCAACATGCCCGTTTACAGGTATCTGTTTTGACCTATTTTAATTTCCTAATGTGATTTGTCCCACACATTGATCCATCCGCCTTCGTGGCTGATTCAGCCTTATTATATACTGGTGGCGAAGTTACGCTGATATCCACACCCCCCTGATCCCAGTTTGCTTCCGGGCTTAAGCCTTATCTCAACGGTGCCCCTCATCCATCCAAAGACGAAAGATCGGGCTGGGGCGGAACCTCATCCATGGTTTCTTCCTGATCTGCTTGCAGCAAAAATCCACCTTTCTCCTCCTTTGCCTGCTTTAGGTCACCGCTGATCACCTCCAGAAGGCTAAGCTGTGTTGAGAGCATAGCCTTGAACCGTGCCAAAAAACTGTCACGCTGATTGCGCAGGGATATAAGCTCACTCTCCAGTGTATGCACCCGGTTTCTGGCTTCATCCTCATACCGGTCGGCTCTGATTTTAGCATCCTTTATGATCAGCTCGGCCTCCTTCTGCGCATTCACCCTGGCCTCATCGGTTGCTTTCTGAGCGGTAAGAAGCGTCTCGTTGAGAACTTTTTCCGTTTTCATGTAGGACTCAAGCTTCTGTTCCATATTCTTGATCTGCATTCCGAAATCACTGTTCTGGCGAATAATGGTTTCGTACTCCCCGGCCACCATTTCCAAAAAACTATTAACCGCATCAGGATCAAACCCCCGTAATGCACGCGGGAACGGTTGCTTCCTGATATCAAGTGGTGTAATGCGCATGAATCTACTCCTTGTCTATTTAAAAGACGCCTATTGACCCAAAAAGTACCCTCTGAACTACCCGTAACAAAAAAAGCACAATAAGAGGAGAGAAATCGATACCCGCCCCCCTAATGGGCAATACTGTGCGAACCGGCTCAAGAACTGGCTCGGTAAGACGATAGATCCAGTCTGAAAACAGATTATCCCTGGCCGGATGAACCCAGGACATTACGACTCTTACCAGCAGTACCAACTCATACATCCGAAAAATAAAAAACAGCAGTTCTATCATTGTAGTATTCTCGCTCCAACCAGTGTTGTCCCTATTCTGACCATTGTTGCTCCCTCCTCAATGGCCCATTCAAAATCTCCACTCATCCCCATGGAGAGCTCCATGTTCTGTACCAGATCTGAACAGCTCTCTGAAAGTGACCTGAGCAGCGCAAAGGATTTGCGCACGGCATGCTCATCCCCGCCCAGAGGGCCGATTGTCATCAATCCCCGAAGCTCCAAAGCATCACTTGTCATCACCCTTTCACAAAGCGCACGGCACTGCTTTGGGCTGCACCCATTTTTTGACTCCTCACCCGTAGTATTGACCTCTACCAACACCTTTACTTTCTGCTCTCCCTGATGCAGTGATTCGAGTCTTGAGACCAGCCGTTCTCTGTCCACCGACTGGATCCAGCTCACCAGCGGCAGCACCTTCTGAGCCTTGTTGGTCTGCAGATGCCCAATCATGTGCATAGTAAACTCTCCCTTAAGCCCAGGGACCTTTTCCACTATTTCAGGCACTCTGTTCTCCCCCAGATCCTTCACTCCCAGATCAACAAGGGCCTGAAGTGTTTCGAGGGGGTGATTTTTGGTTACAGCAATCATACGGACAGATTCCACAGAACGCCCTGCCCGTAAACATGCAGCTGCGATCCTTTCCTGAACCATTTTTAGTCGTGTTGCCAACGTATCTTTATCAATCACCTTTTTTTCCTTTAAAAAATCTCATTTAGCCAAATGGTGAGACAGATAACAAATATAATAAAAGACGGTCAAATCAGTCTTATATATAGAGAATTGCCTGTTGGGGCCCGGTTAAACCAAACATATACGGGAAGTGCTGAAGACGGGTATGGCCTGTTGGCTCTTTTGGGGTGTTCGGAGTGGTACCGATGGGGGATAAATTGAAAAAAGGCGGATCTTTCTCTCATGTCTAACACTGAACAGAAACCATTTAGTTATTAATCGAGCTGGTGGACTCAACCACCAGCCCTTATGTAACCTATGGCTGTGCAAACCGCATATTATCAAGTATATACGGCCCTGAATTTTCGTTTGTGTTAAGAATTATAGTATAACTGAAGTCATCATGTGCATTATGCAGTGCAGATTGAACTTCAGAAGGCAGATCGAAAAAGAGTGTGTTCACAAATTCAAGATGTAGCTCTGTGAGGTTAACCTGCCCGATGTGCTGATTGTAAACACCTGCAGAGGGACAATTTGCATGCAGCTTTATCTCTCCTATCCAGTAAGGATTGGGCTGATTGTTACCAATCAGAAGATCGAGTTTGATCTGCTCAGACACCTGAGAAAAGTTGCCGGTAGTAATTACCATGCTGTTCAACTCCTGGTAACCACCACCACTCACTTCGATGCCATAGGAACCTTCGGTTCTTATTTCACTGAGATTGATAGTACCCTGTGAAATACTCCACTCATCGGTACTTTCAAAACCGAAGATAAGTGATCCGCTCGGTTGAGGATCAACAACAGTTTCAGGCTCTATCACCGGTTCTGTGCCATAGACCAGAGCACCATTACTGTATACAGCTATTCTATCACTTTCAATCCATTCTGAACCGATATTCGCTGCAGACCAGTCATTTGACTTATCCCACTGCCCTGGATAATAATCATCGAAATGAACACCAAACTGAAGACCCGCCTCAGATGTGGAATCTCCAGGAAGAATCTCAAAACCGGATGGATAGATAATATCGACCATCACGATATTGCGGTTTATTTCACTTTCAGTCACGGTTATCTGTACACCTGAAGGTTCGGTGTAATAGTTGTCTGCGATTATCTTCTGTGAAGGGAACTCTTCACGTGAAAACCACATTCTCAATCTGAAATCAGATAAAGTGTGATAGGGTGAAAGATTATAAATCTGAATCTGTGGTTTTGTGATATTGTTCTCACCTGCTCCGTTATCTTTGATTTTTATTCTCAGAGGATGCTGGATAGAACTCATGTTTCCGGTAGAATCATACGCCACTATTCTGTACGTGTGCAAATGTATGTCACCATGTACATCCCTGTGCTGTGTAACATGGCCCGGTACAGAAGCGATCTGTTCCAACTGCACAGGGCTTACTGCAGGTGCCCTGAATAACTTGTAACGCGCAAGATCAGGTTCTGTGTTTGGCGACCATGACAGAACAACATCTCCACTCTCCTCTGTTTTCGTTAGATTGGCAACAGGGGCTGGAGGGACGTTGTCAGGACCTGCCTGTCTTGAAAGAGGTGTTCCGTCAAGGGGAAGTTCTATTTGATACAAACCTGCAAACTCTATGTCATTGATCTTTGCATCCCATACCCTGTAATTATCCGGTAGTGGAGGTGGATTATCTGCATCATTTAACCACACGGTTACTACAGAGGGGTTATTGATAAAATTCCTTCTTACACGGATTTCATTTACCGGCCTGAGGTTGCGTGTATATTTTTGCCGCAGCTGTGCGGTATCACCCAATGTGTTGGTCGTTAGTTCACCACCCTCAAACTGGAGCTGCTGCCCTTGCTGAAATTCTATCTGTCCATTCAGGAATCTGGAAAAGGTGAAAACAGTATTGGTGTTCTGTACACCGATGTCCTCCATGTCCTTTCCTGCACTTATAAGCGGTGAATTTTTTGTAAGACGCATGTCAGAGGCCATTGGATCCACAAGTCCCGGATCTGCAAAAGAAAAGTTTGCGACCAGGGACAGACTGTCTGAAGGACACGAGGAATTGATCAGATTATTAATTGCTGTTGCGCCCTCATAGCGAACATCACCCACCTGAACACTTCTGAGCTGGTTGGCCTCAATTCCGCAGAAAGCCTGAGCCCCTTCCGTGAAGAGTAGGTCTGTGTCGTTATTTTCAAAAATTGTATTTACAAAAACAGGCGACTCACCGGGAAACATTGGATCTCTTACTCTGACAGCTATTGCACAGTTGCGAAATACACAGTTCCTGAATTCTGCATGCCCAGTGAACTGCCGGTCATGAACAATTGAACCAAGTTCGATCGGCCAGGCTGTTTTATTGGCAGGTTCGGTATGTGTTCCTTCAACAATACAGTTTTCAAAAATAGTAGTGCCACCTCCCCAAACACTTATTATTTCATTTTGAAATTGATCGTCATTATACTCGATTCTCAAATTCTTCAACAAGAGAACCGAATTGGGTCTTGTTGACTCCGGCACTCTGAATTCACAGTGTGGCGCTCCATCCGGGAAACCGTGGCGAATTACTGTACTTGAATCCCTGTCGTGATGCATCACACCGATTAGCCCTTCATCACCTGCATGGTTGAAATTGAAAATCCCGGGCCCTACCATGGTTGTTCTTCCGTTACCTCCACGCCACAGTGCATCACACAGCTTACCGAAAAGCCCGATTACATTATCCTCTTCAAGTGGTTCCCTTGGCTCAGGAGTGTTATACAGAATAATTTGTGGTGAAATGGAAACATTCTCAGCACCGATAATTCTTCCTGATACACCAGCCCGAAGTTCACCTCCATCAGCAAAATTTAGAACTGTCCCCGGCTCAAGTATTATTACAGCATTCTCTACGCTATCAGAGACTGAGATATCGTTGTAGATGTTATAAGTACCGTTTGGTACAACAACAGTATCACCATCAGCGGCTTCGTAGATCTGTTTTTGCCAATCGAAGACTTCGTAGAATTCAACATTTTTCAGTAAAAACCACTCCCCCGGATGTACAGAAGCAAGGCGTATTGTAAAATTATTAAGCCCATTATCCAACTCGCCTGTAAGGTGAGCTGGAACTAAAAATTCATAATATGCATGGCACATACCAAAAGAGTCTATTTCTACATTTCTTCCGTAAGTTTGGATTTCAACATCTCCGACAGCTTCATCATTAATAAGAAAGGTGATATGCCCACGGAGGCTCTCTGTATTCTCATTCACCGGTTCTTCAGGAAAAGAGATGGTAAGACCTATCCTTGCGAATTCAGCACCAGTTCCTTTAAGTGCAGTAATTTCTGCTTTTGGCTTCAGGTCAACACCATTATCATCCCACAGGGTAACTTTGTAATGGCGGTCTGAGCTGTCAAGAACGTTTTCTTTCTGTTCAATACTTGCATTGCCTATTGTTTTCTCCCAGGCACGGAGGCGTGCAAAGGAGAGCATTTCGGGTTCGGTGAAATCCTCCGGGTGGCGGAAAGGAACATAGGGACGGGACCTGAGAGTTCCGGCACCAAAAAGGTTCCAACGATCGGCTGACGACGTTGATCCTATGTGCCTGAAAGCATCACCAACGGAACTTCCATCTGCTATTTCCTGCACAAAATCACCATAACTCATTCTTGCAAGATTAACTGTAGATGTACCAACTGAGATCAAACCAGAATGAGCCATTGCCAAGGTAAGGCCAACATTATTATTTATTCCAATATTTGAATAGGAACATGAATTCGTAAGGAAAAAATTTGCCTTAGATTGACTGCTATCATCCTGCATCTTGGTAAAAAAACGGTAATCTGGCCTAATAATACCAAAAGTCATGTCTTCACATGCTACAGTTTTTATGACTTCTACGCCTGTGTCAGAAACTGCTCTAACTGCTCTGACAGGAAACTCTGTACTCTGTCCATCTAGTTCGTGATCAGCATGAAAGGAAGCAACAAATCCCAGGCTGTTTTCTGCGATTTGATATTGGTGAAGAACCGGCATCCAACCTGGGCCACCAAATGAACTACCATCAATCAGCCCACCAGCAAGAATTTCTATAATAATTTCACTATCTTCAATACGCTTCTGATGAATATTCATCCAGGCATTGCTGGCATAAGTTTTTC
>SKJJ01000052.1 GCA_007115975.1 Chitinispirillum sp. | reverse complement strand
TTTTTTTTTATAGAAGGAAAATCGGGGTGGAGGGATTTGAACCCCCGACACCTTGGTCCCAAACCAAGTGCGCTACCAGACTGCGCTACACCCCGTAGATGATCAAAGATAGTACATATCACCCATAAAAGGAAACAATTATTCTTTCGGGAGTTACTTTTTTTGAAAAATGGTCTGTTTTTACTGCCGTGGAAGGGTTTTTGCTTTTAATAATAGTAGTAAAAAAAGGTAATGGATGCAGGAAAGGGAAAATGTGGTGGAAACGGAGCACTCCTATATTCTTCTGATAGAGGACAATGAGAGTCATGCACTTTTGGTGAGGCGGGGGATTGAGCAGAGTAACATAGAGGCCAATGTGGTTCATGTAACGGATGGAGAAGAGGGGCTTGATTATCTGTTCAACCGAAGGAACTATAATGGGGGCAGAAAAAATCCGAGGCCACGGTTTGTTTTTCTGGATCTGAGGCTTCCCCGGATGGATGGTCTTGATGTGCTCAGGGAGATAAAAACCTCTGAAGAGACGCGGGAGATCCCCGTGGTAATACTCACCAGTTCCATGGCCGAGACCGATATTGTGCGTGCCTATATCTATCGGGCAAACAGCTACCTGGTAAAGCATATCGATTTTTATGAATTCAGAAAACAGATAATCGATGCTGTGGAGTACTGGATACACTGGAACATAAACCCCCTGTAGACAGTCTGTTTTTTCGGCCCCAGGAGTTTGTGCCGTGGTAACTGATTACCGACTCTTTTTTCGTACAATCCTTTGGGCTGTACCGTTTGTGATACTGGCATTTCTTCTGGGTCAAAGCCACAATGTCCACAGAAGGCATCAGTTGCTTATCGCTGAAATCATTGAAAGCAGAAGCCGTCACACCGCTCAGCAGATTTTCTTGCGGCTTGACCTGCTCTTTTTTGAGAGAACCAAAGACATCGCTCACCTTGCCACAATCATAGAACAGGATGGTCTGCAGCAGACCAAACGGTTTGTTCACGATGCCTCCGGCATAATGGAGCGGGAGAAAACATACAAAAATATCGGTTTCTTCTCTCCCCGGGGTCAGCTTCTTTTGGCAGTTACCCAAAACGAGGATACCTATCTTGATTTAGTCGGCTCCCGGGAAATTAGGCAAGCGTTACAGGATACCATGGTTTTTTTATCCGCTCCCAGAAAAATAGCCGACACCCTGTTCACAGCAGCAATACTGGTCCCAGTTAAGGGGATGGGGGTGGTGGCTGCTATGGTTGATATCAGTGGCATTGTCTCACAAACTGTTGCGCTCTCTACACCGGTACCAATGGTGGATGTTGTCATCACTGTGGACAACACAAGGATTTTCGGTGAAGAGTCAGGCACCGGTTCGGGCAATCAAATACCGGACTATCTGTCCGTTTCTGTATCACAGCATCTGATGGGGCTTGAATGGGAAATTCTTGTTACCTATCCTGTAAGGGGTAGGTACCTGCGGCTTATGAGGGAGAACAGAAATCGCTACATTGTTACCCAGGTTCTGCTCATCCTTGCTGCAGGGCTGTTTATTCTCTCGCTTTTCACGGTGACAAAAGCCAAATCAAGTGAGATGCAGCTTGTTCTTTCTGAAAAACGTTACCGGAGGCTAACGGAAAATGCCAGGGATATGATATTCCGTTACAATTGCAGGGGGAAACGGTTTGAGTATGTGAGCCCGGCCTCAGAGGGGCTTACCGGTTACCCGCCGTGGGACTTTTATAATAATAGGGACATTTTAAAAGGGATGGTTGCCCCGGAATGGAAAGAGTACGGGGGGCAGAGGTGGCGTAAAATGGTGGAATCCGGTGAAGTGGCGCCGGTGTATGAGTTCAGAATTATCACCAAAAGTGAGGAGAGTAAGTGGGTTCATCTCCATGCAGTGGTGGTGTATGACCATGAGGGTATCCTCCGTGATATAGAGGGGATTGTAACCGACATTACGGAGCTGAAAACCGCCCTTGAAGATCGGGAGAAGCTTATTGGGGAACTTGAGGTGAAAAATGGTGAGCTGGAGCGTTTTGCCTACACCATCTCCCACGAACTTAAGACTCCACTGGTGACCATACGGGGATTTTTGGGTTACCTTGTAAAGGAGGCGCTGGAGGGGGATTTCGGTGGTTTCAACAAGGATATCTCCCTTATCCGTACAGCCACCGATACCATGAACCGGCTGCTGGAAGGGCTTATAGAGCTTACCCGCGTGGGCCATTCCATGGCGGAACCCGAAAGGATCGATTTCGCTGCGCTGGCCGTTGAGGTAGGGGATAAGCTAAAAACAGAGCTGGAACAGAAAGGTATAGAGTTGTTAATAGTCTACGATATGCCCCAGGTGTATGGCAATCAACAGGAGCTGAGAGAGCTTTTGGAGAATCTGATTGAAAATGGGATAAAGTTTTCGGGTGCTTCACCTGATCCTCTAATTGAGGTCGGTTGGTTCAGAAAGGGTGAAGAAACCTGGTTTTTTGTGCAGGATAATGGTATCGGTATTGAAAGAAAATATCAGGAAAGGATCTTTGGGATATTTAACAAGCTTGAACCCTCCTCTGAAGGTGCGGGGGTGGGGCTTGCGTTGGTCAGGAGAATTGTTGCTTCCCATGGCGGGCAGATACGTGTCCAATCAGCTGGGCGGGGAAAAGGCTGCCGATTTGAATTCACTTTGCCGCTTGCTTAAAAAAAATCATGTTGAGCAGCGTCAGTTGCGCCTGTCTGATCTTGTTTACGTAAGCGAAATCTCCCTGCAGAAGATATCCGCGGATATACTCATTTCACGGTGTTATACATTTAAGCCTGATGGCTATGGGGCGGGGGCCACCACTAATCAAAGATCTAAACCTTGAATTATCGGGTAAATAATGGTAAAATAGCAGGACAGATATATTTTTATTGAGCAGAGGCTTTTACCGGGGCAGAGAGTAGATGTTTCCTGTGATAGTCCCTTTGTTGTATCGGCTATTGAGGTTTGCAATCAAAAACGCAACAGTGGTAGTAAGCGTAAGCCGGGGCGGGCAGGGTTTAATAAGCTGTCAATGTGCACCGTTGCTGTTTTGGCAAGTCCCGGGCTCTCAGGGGGGCGCAGGGTAGGATCTGTATGAGCTTTCAAAAGGTTGTTGCTTTGAGGGTTATCTCAGCACTGCCTGGTGCGGGTCTAAATCATTGGCTGAGATGTTGCCGGGATCTCCCTGAAAACAGCCACGCCCAAATGGGGTTAGGGAGTGGCTGTTATCTGAGGTTCTGGCACTGTTTTCACAATAAGATCGGTTCCGGAAGTTATGAGATCCTTCTCCTCCGTACTGTTTCATCTTCTGGCAGTGGTATTAGGGCTGGTTATAGCGTATAATCTGGTGTTTATACCCTCTCAGTTTGATGTTGTGGTCATTGCAGCCCTGCTTCTGTTTTATCCGGTTGTACGCTATCCCCGCCTTGGTGTCTACATCTTCTTTTTGACCGGACCGCTGATACCATTTTTCAGGAAGCTCTACTACCTGTTATATCAACGACCTTCTGCTGATCCACTCATTATTCTTGGTGATATACTGGTGGTGTTTATTTTTGCCGGCCTCTTTTTTCAACTCAGACCCCATCTTGAGCAGGATAAACAGACCCGTTTTTTCTCCAGGAGTATCTTTTTATACCTGGTTTATGTGGTTGTACGGGCCTTTGTTCTCAACAACTCCCCCTTGACTGCCGCGGCTATGAATTTGCGATTTTATGCTCCGCAGACACTCTTTTTTTTCGTGGGAATTGTATATGCACATAATTTCCGGATGCTAAAAAAGCTCTGGGTTATAACTCTGGTTATGGGAATCTTTGCAGCATTGTATGGTTTTAATCAGCTCTTTTTTGGTTACTCAGAAGCGGAGAGGGTGTGGTTTTCCTCCATCTCCTTTACTTCGCTGTTTATTGAGGGAATGGCTAGACCGTTCTCTTTTTTTCAGTCTCCGGCAGCTTTCGCAGACTATCTTCAGCTTGCAATTATAGCGGTTCTGATCTTATATGCTTGGAGCAGCAGTGTACAATCAAAACTGCTCTTTTCACTTATCCCCTTTTTTTTCTACGGCATACTTATTACATCGGTGCGTTCAAACTGGGCGGGGATGATTGTTTCGGTGCTCGTGTGGTTATCTGTTTTGGTTGTCAGGGGGACAAAGCAAAGAGTCGCTGTATTTTCACTGCTGCTCATGGGGTATTTTGGAATACAGTTTCTTGAGGGTGCAAGCGAGGATTGGGGCTTATATCAGGGGCTTGCGGGCGGCCAAAATGTAGAGTCGGTACAGGGAGATTTTGTTTCCGCACTTGTTACCGACAGAATGGGTGCTTTGATCAATCCCTTTACCGAGCACTCTGTTCGGTCTAGGTTTGCCTTATGGAGATATGTCTTCAGGACTTCGTTTTCACCGGTATATGCGGTTCTGGGAAGGGGTACCGGGACATTTAACTCCGACTCCTTATATGTCAACTATCTTGCAGAGTTCGGTTACCCCGGAATGGCCTTCATTATTCTGTTGACCCTGGCCTTTATTGCAAAGGGATTGTACATATTAGACAATGCAGACAACAGGGCCGTAGTGGCGCTTGTCAAGGGGATAACCGCCTTGAATATCACCTTCGCTGTTATTAACCTGACCGGCACCCATATACACTCCTTTCCCGGTGACAGCTACTTTTGGTTCTGGAATGGTGTGCTTATAAAACTTGCAGCGCTGAGTTACTGTAAAACAGAAGGTGGAAAAAGCATATGAGACTTTTAATAACACTTGATTTTCCGCCGGAGAAGGGGGGGATACAGCGATATCTGGATGGAATTGTGCGCCACACCTTCACTGCCAAGGATCTGGTTTTTGCCGGTGGTAATTGCAAAGTGGAGGTCACCAGGCCCTATCCCTGTGAAGTGAGGTGGTTTCGGTGCGTGTTGGGGAAGATAAACAGAAAATACATGCTGCTGAAAATGGTTGTTCCCTTGGTGGTTGTGTTGCTGAAAAAAAGAGGGGATGTGCAGGTAGAGTGTGGAAATCTTTCGGCCGCCATACTACCTTATATCACCGCCCATTTTCTTGATTGTCCATATTCTGTTTATACCCACGGAACAGAACTTATCGGGCTGGAAAAAGGGGGGGGGAGATCACTTTTTTTCAGGGCTGTTCTGAAAAAGGCACAAAAGGTCGTTGTTGTAGGGTCTTACACGCGAACTCTTTTGGAGAAGTGCGGTTATGAGGGGGTGTTTGAGGTAGTTGTTCCAAGGATAGAACTTGGGGAGGCTTTACCTGAAAAAAAAGTGCGAGCCGAGGTGCGGCTTATCAGTGTGGGGCGGCTGGTGCACCATAAGGGTCATGATTTGCTGCTGAAGGCTCTTGGCGGTTTTCCCGATTCTGTTGAGTGGTCTTTGGTTATAGCCGGGAGTGGGCCTCAGAGGGGTGAGCTGATTGCGCTGCGAGAAGTTTTGGGTCTGCAGTCAAAGGTGGTGTTCAAGGAGGGGGTGTCGGATAGTGAACTGGGAGCTCTTTACCGTGATTCTGATCTGTTTGTCCTTTGCTCAAGGGAGACTCAGGGTGGGACCGAGGGCTTTGGAATAGTGCTGCTTGAAGCGATGGCACACAATGTGGCTGTTGTGGCAAGTAATGCCGGGGGCATTCCTGAGGTTTTGGGGTATGGGGAGTGTGGATTGCTGGTTGAGCCCGGCAGTGTGGAGGCTCTCAGAGGGGGATTGCTGAAAATGGTTACGGATGTCTCTTTGCGATCTCGATATGTGCAGAAAGCAGCCCGAAGGCTCAGGGAACAGTATGTGTGGTGAACGCAAAGAGACAATCGTATTTCTCAACCACTGGAGTGAAAAGCCCGGAGGTGCAGAGTACTCTCTTGTTGATATATTAAGACAGTTTTCAACCGATTTTCAGCTGCATCTGATTACAACTGAGAGCGGGTATCTGGTTAACAGCGCTTCGGGGATGGGGGTAAGATGTCACGTTGTTTGCTGCACAGCGACTCCGGAAAAATTCAGACGCGATCAGCCTGCATGGAAGCTGCCTTTCAGAGTGCCTTCTCTGTTAAAGTTTCTCTTCTTTGCTGTAAGGGTACACCGTATAGTTAAAAAGATTCGTCCGGACCGTATCCATGCCAATGTTCCCAAATCACACGCACTGCTGTATCTGTTGGGATTGTTTGGCTTCCGGGGAAGAGCTGTTTTCCACATAAGAGAGATTTTTACAAAGGGAAGCATGCCTTGGAAACTGTATCCTCTCTTTTTGCGGGGCAGAAAGGGCGAAATTATTGCTATTTCTCATGCGGTGAAGAGTAGCTTGCCGCAGAAGATTCAAAAAAAAGCGCAGGTCATATATAATGGAATAGAGGTGCTTGGGCCCGATGACGGGTGGGATCTGAACAGCTGCAGCAGTTTGAACTTTCTGTATATAGGGAGGGTTGTTCGGTGGAAGGGGTGTCACGGTTTGATTGAAGCGTTCAGCAGGTTGAAGAGCAGGGGTGCGGAAGGTGAATGCACCCTGAGCCTTATTGGTGACAGCTCCTATGGAGATACCGGCTACAGGGATGAGCTCAGGGGTCTGATAAAAGAGAAGGGACTTACGGGTAGTGTGTCGTTGTTTGATCACCGGGAGCAGCCCTGGAGATCGGTGAAGAAACCGGCTGTTTTCTGCACTGCATCGGTTAAGGAGCCGTTCGGGCGCTCTGTTGCCGAGGCGCAGGGGTGTGGGTTGGCGGTTGTGGGTTTCAGCAGCGGGGGGATAAAGGAGATTGTCCAGGACGGAGTGAGTGGATTGCTGGTGCCGGAGAATGATATTGAAGCTTTTTCCCGGGCAATGGAGCGGCTGCTTGTCTGTCCTGATCTCAGAGAGTACATGGGGCAGCAGGGGTATAAACGTGCGCATACTCTTTTTAACAGAGAGGTGCAGATGCCGGTTATTAGGGAGCATATTTTGGGAATGAAAAATTGGGAAGGTTTGAGATTTTGATTACTGCCATTATTTTTTAAAAGAATTTTGCTGAGAAAAACAAACCCAGTGCCCACAACAAATACTGCTGAGCACGACGCGCCAGGGGGGACGGCAATGTGGACAATTTCTATTGTCCAGCACATCCAAAAAGTGGAGCATTCCGATGCGCAACGCTACAAACGGCACCGAGTGAAGCGAGCATGGAGGAGAACCGGTGCCGTGGTTGGTGAGCATGGTCGAACCACGGCAGGCGCCCAGAATAAAAAAATTATAAGAATTTGTACTGCCGGGAGGTCTCCCCC
>SKJJ01000011.1 GCA_007115975.1 Chitinispirillum sp. | reverse complement strand
TCCGGTTGATCCGGTTGATCCGGTTGATCCGGTTGATCCGGGAATCCCTGGTGATGAGATACTCTTAAACGGAGACTTTTCACAGGGAGACACCCATTGGGATCTTGAATTTCATGAAGGAAGCGGTTCCGGAGCAGTAACAAATGGGGTGTACAGAGTTAGGATCAATGGTGCCGGAAGTCTTCCCTGGCATGTACAGTTCAGTCAATCCGGTGTGCGACTGGAGCAGGGAAAACAGTACCGGTTCTCTTTTGATGCACGTGCAGAAAGTAACAGAACGATGCAGGCCAATATCGGAATGGGGAATGATCCCTATACTACTCATATTGGTGGTGCAGACGGCACCGTCAATCTAACGACTACTATGCAGCGATTTGACATATATTTTACAATGACTAACTCCACCGATAACAATTCACGAGTTGAATTCAATGCCGGTTCAACTTCATCTGCTGATGTGTACATTGACAATGTTTCCGTTGTTGAGATGACGACAAACGTTTTGAAGAATGGTGCTTTTGACAAAAGAAGTGATCAGTTTATCCGTTTGTCCACTGCTCCTTGGAGCTCTCATACAACCATATCTTTTAATGTTCTTCAGAAAAACAACGTTGTTCTTCAGGTGTTTGACATTACCGGAAGGCTTGTTGACTCTCACTGGCCCGGAGTTCTTGACAGGGGAATTTACCATCACACCTTCCACCGTAACTCTTTGCCATCGGGTGTGTATTATGTAAGGTTAAATACCGGAAACAAGAATGTTATGAACAGACGAATGGTGCTGATGGATTAGTTTTGCAGAAGACTCATCACCGCAAAGGACGCAAAGGAGGAATAGGGACAGGAATAAGAGGGAATTTATTGGTTGGGCCAGGGAGTGTATAAAGATTCGATCAGCTCTACTGCCAACCAATTACTATCCTTTTTTGTCTTATCCGATTGCCCCCTTGCTCCTTTGGTGTCAATTGCTTTATCTCTCGCTCAATGCAGATTTAAGCTGACAATTTCATGAGTTGTCTCCAGATCTGCCGTGAATACTTACATGTCATTGTGTTCCTTGCCATAAGGCATTTTTGCATTTACACTCTTAACTATACCTGTAAATTGCACTTTTGTCTTCAGTGCAAAATCATAAAATGTCTGAGTACGGTTTATCTGAAAGCCGATGACTGCTCCCAGTCCGGCTGGCAGGCTGTAGTGTAGTCCAAAAATTTCGGCTGTTATTACCGCTGCTGCTAAAGGCACGTTTATTACACTGGCCACCATTGCCGAAAATCCTGCAGCGATAAAAGCAAAGTAGGTGGCAGAACCGATCTCTATTCCAAGCATATACGATACTGCAGCGCCCAGAAGCATGCCGAAGAGAGCTGATGGCCCCACGAATCCTACGCTCATACCACTTCCTGCGGTAATACAGGTAATTACCATTTTTACAACAGCCATTACCAATAGCGTAGCTCCAAAAGGGAGTGTTTCACCCAGTCTTCCCGCTATGATTATCCGGCTTTGATTATCAAAGAGCGCTTCTCCTATTGCCTGGCTGGTACCCAGTAGCTCCGGGTTAATCACCCAACCTATGCTTGCGGCAAAAAAAGAGCCGATCATTGCTTTGGAGATGACATTGCTTTGAAAATGTGCAAAAAGGTCTGAAATTTTTTTGTAAAGACGGGTGAACATAGCACCAGAGATACTTGCAAGGAACACCAATACTAGGAGCCAGCCAAAAGCAGATATGTCCATGAAGTTATCAGAGCTATTTACAGAGAAAAATCCTGACCAGCCACAAAGTTTGGAAATAACTACTGATGCTGTGCTTGCAAGTATCCCCGGCAGAATGTTTTTATATTCGATTCTGGTTCTGTGGAGAACCTCGACAGCAAAAATACCCCCACCAATCGGGCTTTGAAAGATGGCTCCAATTGCAGCAGCAAGACCACAGATTGATGCTGTGCGTTGGTCTTCATGATCAAAAATACCCCAAACAGCAGCCAGTTTTTTACCGGCTAATGATATCAGTCCGGTACTTACCCGACCGAGAGGTCCGACAATTCCACCACTGCCAAAAGTTCCTAATGTAATTAGCGTCGCCCAGAATTTGCAAAGTGTTGTTGATGGATGCAGGGTATCATTTTTTATGCCGCTGATAGTGGAGGGCATTGCTTCTACTGCAGAATCGGGATACATTTTATAGATGATGCCTCCGACAATTGCTGCACCGCAAAGCACCCACAGCGGTTGAGGTAGACCCCAAAAAGCTGTTCCATACTGGATTATGCTTAACAGGGTTAAAAACAGCTGCACAACAGTGGCGCCGGTCAAACCCGCAACAACCGATAAAACCGACCATTTGATCAGGTACACACAGGGTTGAGGTTTTTTGGTGTATGTACTCTGGTTTGAAACTTTGTCGTTTTTTATCCAGTTATCTGTTCGGTTCATGATGTTCTTGGGTCTATTTACCGGGCTGTTGTTATCTTATTACCACGCGGTTGTTTCAAGAAGTCAACCGTAAAGGTGTTCGGAGTTACGCTGAGGTGGTGCCGTAATCGTACCGGTAAAAAACGATTTTTTACTGAAAGATAATGTATTGGAAGGCTGTATGCAAAAGACTTATGCTCACTGTCGAAAATGTTTCTGAAAGCAGATCCATCGTCGGGGCATCCCCTGAGACGGTTGAATTGGTGGTGCGGATTCAGTTAAGCAGCAGGGATTTCGCTGAAAAACCCTGCTGCCGTTTGTGCCCGTTTCCGTGATCACCCCTAAAGCCCATCAAGGAATTGTTCCAGTGCGTCTGCTCCTTTTTTGAGGTTCGGAAAGAGCGTTTCTATTTGAGCCTCTGAAAGCTTATCACCACCGGGCCAGTTAGTCAAAACCACAGCACCGTCATAGTCAACCGAAGCCATTCGCACCCCAAGATGAGTTGCCGGGAGGTAGAAGTCCGATGCTGGGAGGACTGCGACATGGGCCTTTTCCAAAAGGTGCTGGCTTAGTTGCGGACCGGTGATGATGTTGTTGCGTTTGAGTGCCGGGCGGTAGTTGTCAAAGTCGGGGAAAAGATAGAATGCTCCCTGTGGTTTGGGACAGTTCAGTTGCATATCGATACAGCGTTTATGCAGATAGTTTCCGGCAAAATCATGTATTTGTGAACAGGTTTTTATAAAGGGGCGAATCGATTCGAAATCACTGTACCCTGCCAGCGCTGCGTACTGAATTGGTGCCGATACGCAGGAGTAGGTTTCGCTGATCACCGAGGTCAGGGCCTGTTTGAGGATGGCTAATTCATCGGGGATCATGAGAATCCCCAGCCGATACCCTCCCGCTGAAAAGGATTTGGAAAGCCCGCCTGAAACGATGGTTCCTTCGGGGTAGTAGTGGTGCATGCTGCTCTGCTTCTTATCGGTAAAATCGATCATCGCATAGATTTCATCCGAGATTACAACAATGTGGTAGGCACGGCAGATTTCGGCTATCTGAGCCATCTCCTGGTCCGTATAAACAGACCCGGTAGGGTTGTTGGGGTTGTTGAGGATAAGAAGTTTTTGCGATTGTCCCAGTTGGTAACACGCTTCATCAAGTGCCTCAGGGGTGATTTTGTAGTCATTGTCCCGACTGGTTGCAACAGGAACGATCGTTTTTCCCCGCAATGCAGCCTGCGGGCCGTAGCTCACCCAACTGGGGGCGGGTATCAGCAGCGGGCCCTCCATAAGGTAGATGGTCTGAAATATGAGTTCTTTACTTCCCGGACCGATGAATACATCCTCAGGTGTGAAGCGGCACCCGAACTCATCTTTGTAAAATGAAGCAACGGCTTCACAGAGCTGAGGAAGACCCTGGGTGGGGAGGTAGTGGTTTTGGTGGCTGTTTTTGCGCAGTGCACTCTGTATAGTTGGCGGTACAGGGAAGGGGGATTCACCAAAACCAAAGTGATATACCTCCGCTCCCTGAGCACGCATCTTTCGGGCGGTGACATTAATTGCCAGCGTTGCAGATTCTTTAAGGCTCAGGACAAGTGGATTTAGTGCAGGTATCATTATGCAACTCCTTTTAATCAGGTTTGGATAGTAGTAGTATACCATAAGGCAGATGATTTGTAAAAAAAATGAGGTTTGATAGCAAGGGGATTAAACTGGCACAGTAGTTGCATGTTACAATTGGGTATCCTTAAGAATGTGCTGATTATAGCTAAAATATGAAGCTCTACGGGTGCATTGCAGTGAAAACTATACAAAATTGTTTCAAACAGGTACGATTATGAATCGGAATCAACCTATCAGAAAATGTGGTGATTGCTCCCAGGAACAACTCCTGGTGCTCTATGATATTGCCCAGATATTACTGTCCCAATTAGACCAAAAAGCAATTTTTGAGCAGCTGCTCTCCATCATCCAGTTGCATCTTAATATGATCCGTGGTACGATTATGGTGCTCTCACCGGATAATACTGAGCTTGTAATTCAAGCCGCTTCAGAGCAAAGCAACCCCGACAAAGAGAGTGTGACATACCAGCGCGGTGAGGGGGTTACCGGCAGTGTGGTGGAGACGGGAAACCCGGTAGTTGTGCCTGATATCACTGCCGAACCCCGCTTTAAAAATAGAATACATTGCCGCAGCAAAGATGCAGAGCATCAGGTGAGTTTTATCTGTGTGCCGGTAATTCTTGAAAAGGAAGTTGTAGGTACCTTTTCTGCAGATTTGCCTCATCCGCTCAGAATAACCCTTGACCAGGGAAAACGCACAATGTCAATAATTGCTGCAATGATTGCAGGGTATCTCAAAACGCAGCGGTTATTGCATCTGGAGCGTGAGATGTGGGTAAAAGAGAATGCCCGTTTGCGAAGAGAGTTTGAACAGGATGCCAAACCTTCAAATATTATAGGTGTCTCCAATGCAATGAGGGAGGTCTTTTTTCGTATAAGCACTCTCGCACAATCGGACACCACTGCTCTTATCAGAGGACCCTCCGGTACAGGTAAGGAGTTGGTAGCATCGGCAATACACTATCAGAGCAAGCGCTGCGGAGGCCCTTTTGTAAAAGTTAATTGTGCCGCCCTCACCGAAAGCCTTATCGAAAGCGAACTGTTCGGTCACGAAAAGGGTGCATTCTCAGGGGCAGTCTACAGTCGTAAGGGAAGAATCGAAATGGCTGATGGGGGGACACTGTTTCTTGATGAATTCGGGGAGATCTCCTTGTCGACACAGGTCAAGTTGCTCAGAGTCATTCAGGAGAAATCGTTTGAACCTGTTGGCTGCAATGAGACACACATCGCAGATGTGCGTCTGATTTTTGCCACCAACAGAGACCTTGAATTGGCAATCGAACAGAAACTGTTTCGGGAGGATCTCTATTACCGTATTAATGTTTTTCCCGTTTTTTTGCCTGCGCTTTGTGACAGAAAAGAGGATATATTACCTCTGGTAAACAACTTTGTACACCGTTTTTCCAAAACGTTAAATAAGCCGGTTTCCCGTATCAGTACTCCGGCTATCAACATGCTTATGGCCTATCACTGGCCGGGAAATGTACGCGAACTGGAAAACTGTATAGAGTATGCGGTTCTTCTAACAACCGATGGAGTGATCTATGGCCACAACCTTCCCCCGACTCTTCAAACTCCCGACCAGACCAACCTGACAGCCATGGGAGGAATGCGTCTGCGTGTTATGGCTCTTGAGCGGGATATGATCGTGGATGCCCTTAAACGAAGCAATGGCAATGTGGCTGCTGCTGCGAAAGAACTGGAGATAACTGCGCGGATGGTACGCTATAAGATCGGTCAGCTTGGGATAAAACCGAAGCAGCTGATCAGGCCATAACCTGTTTTTACCTCCCCGGTCCCCGAGTGAAGCTCGAGGGTCTATTTCGTAACATCGATTTTAACAGTGAACACAATCTGGGTAAAACAAAGGACTGCAACCGTCGTCTAAAAACGCTGCTTGAAGATTTTTACAAATCAGAGCTCGATATGTCTCCCAGCCGTGTATCTGAAGATGTAATCGGAAACACCTACATCTATCTGCTTGAGCGCTTTGGTACTGATACGGGTAAAAAGGCCGGTGAGTTTTTTACCCCTTTTAAGGTCACTGAGCTTGTGGCAAAACTTGCAGGACCAAAGCCGGGGCACAGTATCTGTGATCCCGCATGCGGAGCCGGTTGGCTTTTAATACAAGCTGCGCGCGAAGTTGATGACAGGGACTGTGCCCTCTTTGGACAGGAATCTAATGGCAGCACCTGGGCACTGTGTCGCATGAACATGTTTCTTCATGGTGCAGACAGTGCCCGAATAGAGGGGTGCGATACACTCAATAACCCAGCGCTGCATGAAAAAGACAAACTGATGAAGTTCCATATTGTGGTTGCTAATCCTCCATTTTCTCTTGATAAGTGGGGGGCAGAGAATGCCGAGTCTGATAAGTACAACCGTTTCTGGCGCGGTGTTCCGCCTAAGAGCAAGGGAGACTGGGCATTTATCACCCACATGGTTGAAACTGCGCTTGAGTATGAAGGGCGTGTGGCTGTGGTTGTGCCGCATGGGGTGCTCTTCAGAGGTGCTGCTGAAGTTCGAATTCGTGAAGCGATGATTAGGGATAATCTTCTTGATGCAGTAGTCGGTTTGCCATCAAACCTTTTCCCTACAACCGGTATTCCTGTAGCGATTCTGGTATTTGATCGTGCCCGCCAGAAGGGTGGTTCCAAGGAGAAATGTAAAAAAGTGATCTTTATTGATGCAAGTAACGAATATGTATCGGGTAAAAACCAGAATACTCTTAGTGATGCTCTAATACAGAGGATCATGGACACTTACAACAAGCGCAAAAACGTGGATAAGTATGCTTATGTGGCATCACTTAAAGAGATTGAGGAGAACGATTTTAATCTCAATATCCCCCGCTATGTAGATACGTTTGAGGAGGAGGAGCCGATCGATATCGATGTAGTACAAAAAGAGATCGAGCAGCTTAAGAAGGAGCTGGCGGCGGTGAGAAAGAGGATGGGGGAGAAGATGCGGGAGATTAGACGATGAAAGGTGATCCTCTACAGATAGGCAGCTTAGTATTGCCCGAAAGGAAGAAATTGAACCATGTTCAATGATATCGCAATTACCCCGGCACTGGTCAGCTCAAAAATCTACCTTGTTCGGGGAATTTAGGTGATGCTCGACAGTGATCTGGCCAAACTTTATGGTGTTGATGTCAAAAGGCTGACTGAGCAGGTTAAACGCAACCAGGAACGGTTCCCATCTGATTTTCGTTTCCAGTTATCTGTGGC
>SKJJ01000118.1 GCA_007115975.1 Chitinispirillum sp. | reverse complement strand
CCCCCCCAGTCTCACAAGCGATGGTTATTTGAGACACTGCATAAAACCTGTAAAATTGCCCGAAAATCAACTTTTTTGTGTTTGAAAACCCGTCCTGTTTTCCAAACTCGAAACTACAACTATTTTGTGAAGAGATGAGGTGTTTTACAAAACGGGGCAGTGGCATATAGTAAAATCAGCTATCACAGGGTCTCAACAGCGGATCACAGAACCTTAGTTTGTGGTCAACAGGATGCGGCCGATCTCACTAAAATGGCCCATACTAAAGACTCATTACCAGGAATCACACACGGATTATACGACAAATATTTTCGATTTAGACGCAAACTTTTTCAGTTTATATGGTAGTAACTTGGTAAAGAAATACTACTGAAAGGAATCATTGTGAAGATATCCCTTTGCACTAAATCCTGATTTTTACGTTTGTTTATTGTAAACATCGCAGGTTTGATGAGTGCCACATCTTTCTTCTCTATTTTGATGATTCATTCGCTTTGGGATACTGATGGCAATTATGATGAATAATTCCTGTCTGCCGTATCAAAGTTTTGCTTTGCAATGAGGGCATATCGCAGGTTGGGGATACGGTTTCCCTTTCCTTTTTGCAATACTGTTTGTAATCAACTGTTTCTATAAGATATTTTATGACAAGATGTTTAATTGGGGGAGATTGAAGACTGGCGCCAAAAACCTGCTTCATCTCCCTTCTTTGTTTGGGGTTATCAGTTTTGTTCAGGACAATAAAGATAATTATAGGGATAAAGAGATAAAAACATTAGGGATTCGAGGGTTTTAATCTGTGGATCTACATTGATTGTGTTGAGCAATAGAGATTTCACTATGTATAAATCAGAATCTCGGAGCTTTCACCTTGATTTGAACTTCTTAAAAGTCAAAATTGGGCACATGTATTCTAACCGGGGATTTTATTATGAAACAGGCAGTACTGGCAATTTTAACACTGTCATTTATCCTTTTTGTCGGTTGTGTCGATTCTCCTACAAATGGTGGTGATGTAGATAAAAGCCGGTTGACAGTCACTGATGGTGACGGAAATGTTTACACTACTGTACAGATAGGCAGCCAGGTATGGACAGTGGAGAATCTTCGTACAACAAGGTATGCTGATGGCACACCGATACCTCATGTTAGCAATAACAGTGAATGGAGAGACCTTTCCACTCCGGCATATTGCTATTACGGGAACACCACTAATGCAGACAGCATAGCTAAATCCGGAGCTCTCTATAACTACTATGCAGTAGCAGACACCAACAGCAAAAGCATAGCACCAGCGGGGTGGAGAGTGCCCACGGATGGAGACTGGGATGTACTTAGAGACTATCTCATTGCAAACGGGTTCAACTGGGATGGCACAGCAGACGATAATAAAATCGGTAAATCAATGGCAGCAAGTAGTGGAGAGTGGAGTTCAAACTCGACTCAGGGCCGAGTTGGTAATGAACAGAGCAGCAATAACAGCACTGGCTTCTCAGCCTTTCCGGTGGGATTTCGTCTCGGCGTTGGTTTATTTCTCAGTGTTGGCGAAATCGGTTACTGGTGGAGTTCTTCGGAGAACGATGCGTCATACGCCTACTCCCGTCACCTCGTCTACAATCACGAGTATCTGCGCAGAAACTACTACGATAAGAGCTTGGGGCTTTCTGTTCGCTTAGTCAGGGATTGAGTGTGGCATGAGAACCAGATCTGGTTTAACGGCAAATTTACAGCAAATCAGGAATCGATTACCATATTTTACCTAAATCGCGTACAGTTCTTGATGCCAAACAAAAAGCACCTATGTAGTGCCTATCGAAATCAAGTGTTTAAAATCAATGAATTTTATCATACATCGCGAAACTCAGGCTAAACTTTAGCAGCATTGAGTAGATAAAGCAAGTGCTCATTTATCAGTCAAAAGAGGTTTGTTTTAGTGGTTTAATTGCGCATCTATTTTATGACCGAAAATCTTAAAGCAGGCAGGTCTTGAACCCTTGCCATATACACTCCCCTGGGAAAATTAGAGATATCAACCATACCTTCAATAACAGCCGACTTAAACAATTTTCCATTAAGAGTATATATACAAACATTCTCATTAAGAAGTGAGGGGTCGAAAATAAGGCTGTTTTGTGCAAATGTGATTCGTCCTTTTGCTGCATTACTACTAAATTCATGTTTAAGGTCGTAATTAACTTTGGTTATGTCCCTGGCAGACACAAACTCTTTGTCGCCGGCAGCTTTATCATACAGGACATCTGCACCGATAGCTGGGCGTGATACATGGTCCCGGTACACTCTTCCCACAGGAGAAAGGATAGTTTTTTCATCATCCTCGAAGAAGCTTCCAAGCCCGCCTGCGGGCTCAAAATAGGAATATCGCTCAACAAAATCAAGCGATTCGAGGTAAGGCAGTGCGAGCTTTAAAAAACCTTCTTGCACCGAAGGAATGCGGTATCTGTTGGCGTTAAACTCTGTAATCCACAAGGGACGGTTATATCGTTTATGCATATTGTCAAGCCATAATTTGAAACGATTGAATATTGCAGTAGCGCTCTGATTGGGATTCTGATCGTTACCCCATCCACCCCAGTCATACCAGTGAAGAGCAACGAAGTCGATTCGATATCCTGAAGAGTTCAGGTCCATCATCACACTGTCAAGCCAGCGATAGGAAGCCACCGCTTCTTTTGGTGCAGGAGAACCCAAGCGTGTACCGGTTTCAAGAAAACGGGGCCAAACTTCCACTGCATCCCGATACTCTGGCATCATACCCTGATCATCTCCCAAGGGTTCATTGATCGCAAGAAGTGAAACCGGATTCTTAATTAACCCAATATTTTTATGGCAAAACTGATCCCACACTCCGTTATTTGCAGCCTGTCCTCTGGTTTTTATCATAGGAATATATTCAAAATCAGCAGTATCATTTTTGCCCGACCACCAGTTATAATACCAGTCACCGTTTAATTCAAGTGTGCGTTTATTACTTGTACAAAGCCCCTTTTTTCTGACATAATTCCAGGGTGTAACTTTAACGAAATTTATTTTACCGGATAGGTCAGCTGCGAGATCAATGAAAAGATCTCTTTCAATTGCTGCATAGTACCTGCTGTTTTTAATTTCCCAGTATGGCTCGATAGCCAACTCCCAGGCATTCCCCTGATTTTGGGACTTGGATGATTTATGAGCTTCAGCAATCATCACAGAATAACCTTTTTTGAGGCGAAACGATTTCATCAACGATCCATCACCCATTACCGTTTCTGAATTGCCTCGGTGAAAACCTATTGTAAAGTTCCTCTGCCTGCTACCATCATTGATCCCAATTCCATTGCTCCCTGCAAACCCTGTCATAATGGCCGAATTGTCATCATGAGAATAAGTTCTGATAACACAGCCACCATAATACTGGGTTACCAAAACATTGGATGAATATGAAGATCCGCTGGCATCAGCAACTGCTGAAGCATCGAAATTAAAAATGACAACCGGTTGCGAATTCACTGTTATGAGCCCGGAATCCACATATTTCGATACCACCTCGCTTGCTCTCAGATCTTCGAAATATAAAGACACATCTGTACCAGCTATGTCAATAACAGATTGTTGCAATGGATTATCAGAGCGCAGTCTAATGTGAGCACTGTCTTTTAATCTTACCGATGCATTTACCAGCCCGGCAGCTTCCAGAGTCGAATTTTCCAAAACCAAATTGCGCATTTCAGGTCGAGAAAAGGTGATTTTTCCGCTATCGTGCATTCTTAAGTGTGCATCGCGTAAAACTAATCTTCCACTTCCCATCCAAATGTCTGGCGCGACACCATTATTGCCACCGACAATACCGGAAGTGTCGGTAATCAGTAATTGTGCATTGATATCCTGATTTGCCCTCAATGTGTTAGGGACGGGCCGTTCATCTGTAGAGCTGTTTCTCCAATTAGCTTCATTATAGAAAAAAAAATTCTCCTTGTACTTATCATCCCATGTAAGAGTCGCTTGGGACTGCTGCGCAAAGAGATTGCAAAAACAACCAGTACCAATACTGAGACAAATAAGAAGCTTGCTAAAAGTCATAAATGTTACCCCGCTTTATTTCATGCTATAAACATTGTGATTATTGGAACTTATAAGAAACACTGTTTTAATAGTTGCATTTAAGTTTGATATCAAAGAAGATTGTCCTTTATCAGTGGTTGTTGAGGGCAATTATCCAAATTTCACTAAAAAGACAATGATCTTTTTTATGGGCTGATTCTGAGTCCTCTTAATTAGTATTATATGGATATCAGGCCTGCTACGCCGAAGTTTCTGTGGCTTTAGGGCCACTATTGTTGCTTGTATAAGCTAATGTAAAGTTTACAATACGCATCGGCTTGCGTATTTTATTCGATAAAATGATACCCGGTATATGTAGAGTGGTATTCGTTCCCAATGAGCAAAAAAAACGATACTTTCAGTTTCCAACGTCAAAGAGCATGCGAGAGGTGGCTTCGAAAAGGGTCTTCTGAAAGGCATCTTTCGGATTGAGGAATAGGTTGGGCTTCCGCTGATGGGTGATGTGAGTCTGAATTCAAACAAGATTTCCAATCTGCTCCAAAGGAATTTAAGGGCTCTCTTTTCATCATCGGCAAAACAGCAAAATGCAATCAATCGGGGACGGTAGTCCATCTTTATTGCGAAAACCACTATTGACATACATTGTTCAAAAGAGAACAGCGAGTCAGAATTGGTGGCGTGGTTAAAGGTGAGGGATACTATTTATTTGTACAGCAATCAGGTATATATCAAAAAAAATAATTGGAAACATTTTTATTGACACGGTGTTATTGCACAAACTATACTAAATCAAGTTATTTTAGGAAGTAGTTTTCAGCCAAATGATACTGTTATTGAAAATGTCTGTTCATTGTGATTTTTTCAGTGATACTCTGTCTGGACACACTAAGATTTCACGGTTGTCTGCAGGTGACCCCTTAGTTGTAAAAAGGACTAGCGTTTTGAGTTTGTTTGTTTTTAGGGGCAAAGTGTTGCAAGCTATTGGGTATATCATGTAGGAAACAATTCACAGGAGGGTGTGTTTGTATGTGCAGTCTGCGCAACGACCCTTCAGCATATAATCTTTTCTCCCAAAGTGGGGTATTAATGAAAGTCATGTGGTCGGTGGTAATAGCGGCGCTTCTTGCGGGGTCTGTTGGAGTTAAAGCACTTCCCTCGCAAGGTGATATCGCGATCAGTATCGATGAAGGAATTGTGGGCAGAGTGCAAATACTGGATCAAGTGAGTGGGTATGTTGGATTCGGCTACCATTTGATGGGACCTGATACTGTTACTAATCAGCCCTTAAGTCAGCTATCCTGGAAATTGGGCGGGGAATATCTGCTTAAGCAGTGGGACCGCTTAAGGTTCAACGCTTTTGGTGAATGGCGTCAGGCACTCAAGCAAGGTCAGTTAGAACCTGCTGTTGATGGAACCATACTGCGTTACAACCAGTGGAGCTCCTATTTTAGGGTTGGTGTTCGACCTGAGTTGTTCCTGCTCGATAATCTTTCGATTGATTACAAAATGGCGGTACAGTTTGTCAGCCATGGTCCGACTTTTAAACTGAATGCTGAAAGGAGTAGTACAGAGAGTAATCATAATGATTACAGAGAATTTGGTTTTTACAGTGGCAGTAATCCGTTCTGGGATGGCAATCCACTGCTGTTCAATATTGGAATTACCCTATATTTCGCTAAATTGTTTTAATTGTCAGCATTTTTCTCAAAATGTTGTTTGTCTGTTTTATTAATCCATCATCCAAAGGAGCACGTGTGAAACGACACGGACTATTTCAGAAAAGTCTTTGGCTTTTCGGAACAGCTGCAGTAATTTCAGTTATTCTCATAATGTCAGGTTGTACTAACGACAATCCCATCTCAACCAAAGACTTTGAACCGACATATTCCTTTACCGGTTATGTTATTGATGGTTATTCAGGTAAGGCTTTGGAAGGTGCTGATGTTACCTATTACGATGATAATGGTAAAAGCATAACCATTACCACTCGCGCAGACGGTGGCTTTACCATCGCCCGCATACCCTATGGAAACAGAAGTATTCACTTCTCATATCCAGTTGAAGATGGCACTATCTATGCAACTTCGGTTGTTACGATCCAGGGAAACGATTGGGAAAATTTTGATCTTAAAGGCGTTACTGCTGGCATGGACTTCACACGTGGAGAGAATGAGCCACTCCGTGGAGCAATTCGAAATGTTGCAGGTCCGATAAAACTCTATCCACTCACAGGAAGTCTCAGTGGACGCATTGTTGCCCAGCGCCATGAACGCGACGCTGTAGCTTCGGTGGAAGGAGCGGTGGTCAGGGTTCGTTTTGGCACTGCCAATCTTTCCGATAACCAGGGGGGAAGTGCTGCGCTTATAGGTGCAAATATTGAGGTCGGTCCGAGCACTTTTCAAGCTACAACCGATAAAGACGGACGTTTTGAGATTACCGGTATTCCGGTTTCAGGCGATCCTGATGAAACTGTTAATGTGAGGGTCGTTAGCGTTTCTCGTGACGGTATTGACTGGCAAATGCAAAATCCAAATGGTTTAGATATTGAACTTGTTGGAGAAGAATCCGTTGGCATTGGAAGTGTACTGATGGATCCTATTGTTAGCATTCCACTAAGAGAAGTCGATAACAATTTCAAGAGCGGTTCCGTTGGTGCTGAACACCAGTTTGTAATAGAGTTCTCCGATAGCCTTGATGATGTCTCATACGGCGTACTCAGATACCAGGATAACCTTGGAACAACCCGTAACTCTGCAGTTTCATTTAAAGTTACTGGAAATAGTATTACAATCACACCTTCTCACTCTATGCTTGATGAGCAGTTATATACACTCACTGTTTATGCATATGGCCTAAAAGGTGGTGCGCGTGTTGTAGATCATTCGGTTACCGTTGCCGGTGGAGGGCTCTCAGAAGTAACCAGCTCCAACATACTCACCGATGCACGCGGACCTATCTATAACTATCCGGTTAATCAGCCGATAAGCTTTGAGATGAGTGACACTATTGTCGGTACTCCTTCCGTACGTGTGTCCGTTGATCAGGATGTCATTGTCTCTTCATCTGGTGAAACTCTTACCATTACTCCACGTAGCCTGTGGCGTAGCGGTACTATTGATGTAAGTCTTTCGCTTCGTGGTAATCTCCCTGTACGTTTCAGTGTTCCGATCAATGTTGAGAATCCACTTGGCTTTATTTTCTCAAACATATACAGTGTGACATCTAATTCACCTAAAAATGG
>SKJJ01000142.1 GCA_007115975.1 Chitinispirillum sp. | reverse complement strand
TTTGTCACTGCCGTTCTTTAAGCGTAAGGTATCCAGCACTAAGAAGTGCTGTTTCTATTGTATCGCTTTGTCACTGCCGTTCTTTAAGCGTAAGGTATCCAGCACTAAGAAGTGCTGTTTATAGTATACCGCTTTTATCGGGTATCCATCCGGGGATAGAAAAAAACATGAGTAAGAATTTGGCCGCCTGCCGCGGACAGTTGGATAAGCTCACTGCAAGCTCTCTTCGCTTTTTTGAGAGGACTGGCCGATAGGAATCGTCCACAAACCCGTCCCCCTGGTGGTGTTTTGCTCAAAATTCCAAAACTCCCATCATTCAAAATAAAATCCAAAATAAAACGTAGTAAATCTCTAAGCATGGAACAAAACGAAACCAAACACCACGAAACCAAACACCAAAACGCCCCTAAAACCTTGCCACAGAGCCAAAGTAAACTATCTCTTCAAAACCCTTGACTTTGAACCCGGCAATAAGACATATTAGTAATAATAACAATTACTGATAAGGTTCCTATGCAACATAGAAAAAGTCGTCAAAGAGAACGAATCCTTGAAGTGCTCAAAGAGACAGATTCTCATCCCACCGCTGATTGGGTCTATAAAAGATTGAAAGAGGAGATACCCGGTCTCAGTCTTGGAACAGTGTATAGGAATCTGTCGGTACTGATGGAGCAGGGGCAGATAAAAAAACTTCCGTTCGGCAGTACTTTTGATCGTTATGATGCCAAAACCGATCCCCACTATCATTTCGTTTGTGAAAAGTGTTCAAAAGTGGAAGACATACAGTTGCCGCTGTTTAAGGATATTGATGAGCAGGTCCGCAAGGTGAGCGATTTTACAGTTCTATCTCACAAACTGGAGTTTTTTGGAATATGTAAAGAGTGTAGTAACAATTGTAAGTCAACAAACCATTAACAAAAAAAGGGGGAAGCGCACATGGCTTCGATTAAAGGAACAGAAACAGAAAAAAATCTTCTCAAGGCTTTTGCCGGTGAATCTCAGGCACGCAACCGCTACACCTATTTTGCCGCAGCAGCGAAAAAGGAAGGGTATGTCCAGATCGCTAACATTTTTGAGGAGACCGCAAATCAGGAAAAGGAACATGCAAAGAGGTTTTTCAAGTTTCTTGAGGGTGGAATGACCGAAATCACAGCTACTTTTCCTGCCGGTGTAATTGGAACAACGGCAGAGAACCTGAAGGCTTCCGCAGGTGGGGAGCATGAAGAGTGGGAATTATTGTATCCTGAATTTGCTTCAATCGCACGTAAAGAGGGTTTTGAAGCAGTTGCTGCTGTTTTTGAAAATATCAGCATTGCAGAAAAGCAGCATGAGAAGCGCTACCTTGGTTTGCTCAAGAATATCGAAGAGGGTACAGTGTTCAAAAAAGCTGAGAGTGTTACATGGAGATGTCAGAATTGTGGCTTTATCCACGAGGGTACCGAAGCTATGAAAGCCTGCCCCGCTTGTGCTCATCCTCAGGCCCATTTTGAACTGCTTTCCGAAAACTGGTAAGACATTTTCAAACGTCCGGTTCTGAATTACAGAATCGGGCGTTTTTTATATTCAATTTCAACAGAACTCTTAAAAGTATAGGCAGGTTTGATGGATACAGGGAAAAATGCATGGATCTGTACAGTTTGCGGATATGTTCATGAGGGGGATAGTCCTCCTGAGATCTGTCCTGTTTGCGGTGCTGCAAAGGAACTTTTTGAACAACATTCAATAGAGACCAATGGGACTGATTCTGTGGAAGAGAGCAGTACTGGCTGGCGCTGTGAAGTGTGTTCCTATACAAGTGATGATAAAAAACTTCCTGAAGCCTGTCCTGTGTGTGGTTCTTCTGCCGGGAGTTTTCAACCTGTTCAATCCTCCCATATTGCAAGAAACGGTTTGCGCATTGTTGTTGTGGGTGCCGGAATAGCAGGTGTCAGTGCTGCCAAAGCTGCTCGGGAAACATCCCCTGATGCCCGGATTACCCTGCTTTCAGCTGAAAACCACCCTCCCTATTATCGTATTAATCTGACCCGTTATCTTGCCGGGGAGATTACCGGTGAGAATCTTTCGCTCCATCCGAAAAACTGGTATGAACAGAACGGAATTGATCTTCAACTCCAAAAAGAGTTGTTGTCCATAGATTTTTCAAAAAAACAGATAGGCCTTAGTAGTAAAGAGACACTGGAGTATGACCGGTTGATACTTACAACCGGATCTCACCCCTTTGTTCCGGGGATTGTCGGTGCACAGAAAAAGAATGTTACTGTTTTGCGTACAAAAAGTGATGCGGATTTTATCCTTGAACAGTGTAAAAATGTTGATCGGATAGTGGTGATCGGTGGGGGAGTTCTGGGGCTTGAAGCTGCAGGGGCGATCGCTAAAACAGGCAGCCATGTTACACTGCTTGAAGCGGCCGGCTGGTTGATGCCCCGCCAGTTGAATGAGCAGGCAGCCTTGTTTCTTGAGCGGTTTGTAACAGAGTCCGGCGGCATCAAGCTTGTCAAAAATGCAAGGACAAAGGAGATCCTGGGTGACCAATCTGTCCATGGTGTGCAGCTTGAGGATGGAAGAACGATACCGGCACAGTTGGTCGTAATAGCCACAGGCGTTCGTTCCAACTGTTACCTTCCGGGCATTGCTGGTCTTGATGTCAAAAGGGGGATCGTGGTTGACGACTGTCTTCAGAGTTCCCGCAGTGATGTTTTCGCTGCAGGCGATGTTGCTGAGCATCGCGGTGTGTGTTATGGTATATGGGCACCGGCTCAGTTTCAGGGAACAATCGCAGGGATAAATGCCGCGGGGGGAGAGGGACGCTTTATGGGCGTGCCTCCATCAAATATGCTTAAAGTACTTGGTTACGATTTGTATAGTATCGGGAAAATCTCGGGCAAGGATGAAAACCTCTCTGAAATTGACAAGCTGATCGGTGATGCATACTACTGTTTCCGTTTTGAAAATAACCGTATGGTCGGGGCGATTCTTATGGGCAGGACAGAACTGTCCGCTTCGGTGAAGATGGCGATTGAAAAAGAGATTGACTGTTCCCCGGTTCTGCCCGAATCTGCTGATGTCAAAGGAGTGCTGGATTTTTTAAATGAACTGCAGGGAAAAATGTAAGGGAACGGCAACTTCTGAAAATAGATACAAGCAAGATGATAACATGTGCTGCAGACTGTCTGCCGGGTGATGTCCGTTACAAAGTTGAATCGCTTGATACACTGGACAGACATCTAAAAACATTGATAGATGAATCCAAACTTCACTCTGCGAGCTATATTCTGAGCAGGTATGGAAAAGTTTTTTCATGTAAATCATTCGGTCCTTTGACATATAAAAACAGCGCAGTTCCGTTTGGTACCGATTCAATACGCAATATAGGATCGATTACAAAGGCATTTACTGCGGTAGCTATCCTTCAGTTGATTGAACGAGGATTGATCCATTTATATCAACCGGTTATGGAGATCATTGGAGAGTTTGATGATGCAGTGCATGAAAGGATTACCATTTTTCACCTTCTGACCCATACAGCCGGTATCGTTGCAGATCCCGGGTATTTTTCCGAAACAGATGTGGATGAAGACCTTTTCTGGAATCGATTCGGGAAAAATGGTTGGATTGCAGATATTCTTAAAGAGACCGATGTGAAATCATTTGAGACAAATTGGAATTACAGTTCGTCGAGTTATGCCCTTTTGGGGGAAATTATCTGTCGTACCAGCGCGCAGGGATATAAAGAATTTATACACCAGAATATTATCCGCCCATTAGGACTCACCAACACATGGCTTGGCGATATGCCCGAAAGCTGTCTGGATCGGATGTGCTTTGCATCTAAGAATGATGAATCTTTCTTTATGAATTATTACCGCAAGGATTCCCCCCTATATGCTTCCGGAGGTAACGATACTACACTTACTGACCTTTATACATTCGCACGTATGCTGCTAAATTATGGCTTGCATGATAACAAACAGATTCTTTCCAGACAATCGGTTGAAACCATGACAACAAACCAGCTCAAAAATCAGTTTGCATTTTTTTGGGGACAAAAAATTGATGATTTCAAGTTTGGTTTAGGGGCTAAGATTATTGATGATGAGGGTATCACAAAAGGCTCTTATGAGTTTTCCGGTTCTGGATTTTCCTTTATTAACTGTGATCCTGAAAAAGAATTTGTAGCCGCATGGTTTGTTCCTATGAATGTAAGTTGTTTTTATGAAGCTCATGAAGGAGTGAGAAATATAATATGGAAGGGAATACAATAACTGATAAGATGGATGAAATAAAAAAAACCATTTCAATAACAGCGTAAGCTATCGTGCCCGAATTACGATGCAGGGCACTTTCTGCCTGAAACGAGCAGCTGTAAAGCTTTAAAGGGTGTTGCTGACGGACACATCGTGTCCGTCAGTTTGGCACTGTTCTGGAGTGTAATCTGCAGAATTTATTTCAGTAGCGTTACACCGAGAACCATTCGGTCACCCAACTCCGCCCACACTCCAAAGTTAGGGGTGAAAAGCCACCGAGCACCCACAGCGTAGCCCAAAGCAAAACCCACAGAACCATCACTGTTGTTTCCTCCCGCCTCTTCATAAAAGGCCTCGTATTCAGCATTATCGTAGGAGTAACGCCAACGGTTGATTTCCACTCCGGCACGCAGCACCACGTAGGGGTCGAGCTTTTTGCCCAACTCACCAATCTTATCCTGCAATACCGGCAAACCAAAGGGATGAAATGCAAAACGACCCAGGGGAAACATCCGAAAGTAGTGGATATTGTAGCCAGGGAGGAAAAATCCACCAAAAGAAGATTTTTTCAGAGCCACGGAGAACTCCGCACCAAAGGAGAACATATCATTAATGGCGCCCATATCCCAGCACACCCCGGCACCGATTCCCTCACCCCAGGCGACGTTCATGCCGGCACCCAAGGCATGAGTGCCGTTGCCAAAAGCCAGCTCCCGAGCCCTGATAGATTGACTGCTGATAACGATCGTGCACAGTGTCGCGATGATCATCCATTGCTTTTTCATTACACACTCCTTTTGAAAAAATTAGGTTAAATTAGATAAACATTAAGGCCGAAAAGGGACAAGAGTAAGGGACGTGGCCGATTCGTGCGCAATCGGTTCAGCAACAGCGCTGCGCTCCACTGCATCCCAGGAAACACGATAGCTGGCTAAGAGGTAGGGAGGCGGACTGACATCCGGTTCTGCCCTGCCGTCAATCACTGAATAACTGATTCCACTCAGAGCTGTACCGGGCATAGGATCGCCATCAGGGGTGCGCATGCGCCCGCCCGGCGAGGTGGTGCCCACGCTCAGCCGTGCCCGATTGTTTTGTGTTACAGACCCGGCCCAGAAAGTGGTTTCGTTGATATCGGTGTGCCAGGCTTGAAATGCGAAACCGCTCAGTGTCGAGGCAGAATTCTGAGGCTTCGGCATGGTCGCCCAACTGTAGCTGGTACCATTGAGGCGCATGGCGTAGTCCCCCTGGTTCAGGGGAGTGCCATCAGCCTCGAGCATAGTCCCGGTCAACACCGCCTGGGTTCCACCCAGAGCTGTAATATGGCGTGGTTTGGTCATCATTCCCCCAATACCAAACACCCAAAAATCCCCTGATGAATATATCCAGGAGAAGTACATTCCTGGCACCCAGGCTGAATAGCCACCCATAAAAACTTCTCCCGCCGGGCTTAAACCTATGGCCGTAGCATACGTGTACGGTGGTACGTATGTCTCTTCTTCACCCACATGCTCGAGCCCTTTGATAACAATCAACGAGCCGGAGAAGTTGGTAAGATCGGAGCTTACGGTAAACGGAACCGCTCCCCCGCTAACACCGGCCGATCCCACGGCACTGATACCCGCAGGCTCAGTAAACCTGGCCCCACGTAAATTGACAATTTTCATATTTGCCACCCAGTCAATTATGCCGGCAGCATTTGAATCCACACCACTGGTGTCGACACGCAGCCGCGGTGAGGTGGCATGCAGCACCTGCCCTGTCGCAGCATCGGCAATCACCATATCATAGGAACCACAGAGCAGCAGGCGGTTGTCGTCGCAGTCAACGGAAATAAAGGAGGGGCTTGAGGATGAGTTGGCATCGCTACTCAGACTATATTTGTGTATCCAGCGCACCTCGCCATTACGGCTGATTCGGGCCACAGCGGGAGTAGCCAAGGCGTGGCCTGCAAGAATTATATCACCATCGGGCCCCCAGCAGGCCTCTTCCCAAATCAGCCAGGAATCAACCGCCAACTCCACAGCATCGACCAGCGTACCACTGCGCTCAAAGCGAAGCAGTGCCAGATACTGTTCCCAGTCGCGGAGTATATTTGCAACGACAAACAGCGTGTCGTTGTCGATCAGAAGTGCTTCGCCGCTTATCGCACAGTGAAACTCGCCGGAATCCTGCGGGGTGAGAAATATACTCCAGGGCTGATCGAAACCGACCGTATCACCGGAGGAAAAAACCGGCTGTTGCCATGTTTTAGGGATGTCTTTTGAAAAGTCGGTTAGTCCCAGAGAGTTGCTCAGCGGCAGAACTGTACAACTCACGCGGGAATCGACTCCTGCATGCATCGCCCAATCTTCTGAACCTGCCTCAAGGCGCAGATGCGGGATCACACTGGTTTCTATGGAAGCGACAGCAAGGGCGTTGCTCACCTCACCGACAACCGGCACACCGCACTTCAGCGATGCGGTCAAGCGCATGCCAACACCGATTTTGGCAGAGACGCTGTCGGCAAACTCAGGCGCATCGCGCAGCGGATGATGCAAACTGGCATCTGCCTGTCCGTCAAAGCCTGGATTGATAAACTCGATATCCACCGATGAGGCAAAGGTCGCGCCGAAGGAAGCTGATGCGGTGCCTGATGCACCCAGTTCGATAACTGCCGGAACCCCAATATCAACCTGAAAATACATGGGCAGAGGCAGAATGCTACTTACCTCGAAGGGGTAGACAAAGGCTGCGGGAAACGACAGAAGGTCGGTTTCGTAACGCAGTCCGGCATGGGCTGCTGCATCCAAAGAGAGATTGAAGCCGATCTGGTTGTCAAAACCGGTGGTGAACAAGCTCAGCTCCCCATCCTCGGTAACCAGGAAATCAAAGCGAAAAGAGGGGGTGTAGCTGATGCTGCCATTGAGACTGACCCCGGGCGCCAAATCGAAACTATGTGTCAGAACACTGCCGTCCTTAACCCCCGGATCTGTATCATGTTCGGTCTGTCTCTTGCCCAAGCCTCCCTGCACGTTCAGGGTATCCCCCAGATCAATGGGAATGTCCAGAGTGATACGGGCCTGACGAAACAGATCG
>SKJJ01000084.1 GCA_007115975.1 Chitinispirillum sp. | reverse complement strand
CAGTGCCCTCAAAAAAGCGGAGTCCGCGCAGCGTTATAAACGTGGCACCGAGTGAAGCGAGCATGGAGGAGAACCGGTGCCGTGGTTGGTGAGCATGGTCGAACCACGGCAGGCGCCCAAATTCGAACTCTTATCTTACTCATGTTTCTGGGTAGGGAGACGGGAGATTTAATCCCCAGCCCACAAAAAAGCCCCCCCTGATTTAGACAGGGAGGTCTTTAAAACCTGATCGTATTGTAAACGACACTATTCTATTTTGTTGAGTTCCTGAAGATTTCTGATAACGATCAGCGCCTCCGGCCCCGATACGTCATTTTGCAAACCGAATTCACCGTTTATCTGTGCAGACATAATGCCCCGGTCTACGGTATTGCAAATTGCATTGTATGAAGGGTGCGAGGGGTTAACGTCGGGAAAGCGGCTCTGAGTGCCGATATGCATTGTTGCCAGTGACTGATCTCCCAGGATGGCAATGAGCACATCTTCCACCATCATGGCATATTCCCCTCTGTTGACCAGTTCATTGGGTTTGAACGTGCGGTCGGGGTAGGGTTCCAGTCCTCTGATCTGAAGGTCTACGATATCCATAATGAAATTTCTGGCCCAGTGCCCGTCAAGATCCGTTACCTGGTCTTTTGTCACGATTTCATCAACCTGCATTGCTCGTGGGTCCTCGGGAGACTGAAAATGGGTATCGTAGTTTTTGACGCCTTTTTTACTGATAAGACGGTCTATTCTGAGCTCTGAGACAAACAGTGCAGCAATGTCAGCTCTTGAGATCTTATCAACAAGGGCGATTTTTTTGCCGACCTGTGTTCCCGGTGATGCTCTTTCGATCATCTGAATCTGCTGCCACTCTCTGTCGGCTGCTCCCACAAACCGGTCGTTTATTTCAATCACTTTTCTGAAATCATTACCCGCTTTGGTGAACTGGAAGGTTCTTTTGTAGGCCAGTCCGCGGTGGTAATAAACTTCAGGATTGTTTGGGTCTACATTAATTGCACCCTCAAATTCGCTTTCCATGTTTCTGAACCATCTACCGGGATCCTCTCCCTGGTTTTCCATGCTGATTACCAAAGCCTTGGCAATCCAGGTATCGGCGATTCTTCTGTCGAGTCTTTTCGATCGGTCTGCAAGACGGTGTGCATCTTTGAAATAATCTTCTGCCTGACTCTTGTCGGTGGCCAGTTGCCCCTTTTTTGCAGTGGTAAGTGCAAGACCGGCGACTGCAGGAGCGAAATCCTTATCGAGTGATTCAGCAAGCTTGAAATGCTCCTCAGCCCTTGCGTAGTCACCATCATTCCAGTATCGCATACCCTGGCGATAGTGAGTTTCCGGTGTGTCCATATGCCCTTCAGCCATACGGTTTTTAGAACAGCCTGAAATCAGAACCGAAAATAGGAGTACTGTTATTGCAACAGTCAATTTTGAAATAAACTTTATTTCCATAGTGGAAGTCCTCTCAAGTTTTTGGTGAGTGTGTTAAATCTGTTAAGTTAATCGATAACAAAGACGACACGGCATTGTGACAGAAATTTCAGGTTTTCAGATGCACTGCGTACATCAGCGGCGTCTTTTGCTGAGATAACGACATCCGCACGGTTTGGTCCGGATGCTCTCAGGGCTTTTATCATTCCGGGAGTATCGCCAACCCGGTCAAGCTGTGCTGCATCTGCTACATCCTTGGTGTACCCTACAACCCCGTGCTGAGAAGCCCATTCCCTTGTAACATAAGCGCTGCCGTAAACCTCTCTGCCATCTTCATCCAAAACCTTTGGACTAAGCGCAGGTTTAACACCCAGCTCACGGGCATCAATGATCAGACCGGTAAAAATTACAGGGGAACTGGCTTGTGCTCCCTCAAAGGAATTCTTTCTGGCAGTTTCCTGAATATCATCCATCATTACTTCAAGGCCTATCTGGTCAATCGGTATTTCCATGGTGATCTCAACTGTACCATCACTCATATACCGGGTATGACCCTTTTGCTGAAAACCGCGTAAAAATCCATCCACACTGCTGGTGATACGATCGCTTGAGACCATGAGGTTTTCTATGGTTGTTGTTGAGTTGAGGGAGATACCCTTGACGGTTTCAAGAGCGTTTCTCAAGGCAACCATCTGGGCTGCCCTGGTTGCTGATGGCCGCTGGGTCGCAGGCGGAAGCTCCGGATTAGGTGCCCCGATACCGGTGGCAACAATTGTTCTGCTGCCCCAATCCACTTTCCCGTCCCCCAGGTCACCACTGACAACCGGCTGAATTTGTGCAAATGCCAGACCCGCATAACATGCTACCAGTGCGGCTACTTTTGCAGTTTTAATCATTTTGCCTCCTTGTAAATTAAATTTGAGTTGATGGGACTCTTTGTTTAGGGTATAATCACTATAGAGTTATATTATATATCAGGCATGGCAATTTGGGTAGATGTTTTTTTATGATTTGGAAGCGGTGTAACTATCTGATGGGAAAACAGGTCGCGAAAGATTAGCTACAGTTTGACTTGACAAGACAACGGCACCGTTTTTTCATTGAGACAGGGAGTCGTGATTTTAGTTTTTTTTCGACCTACACCCTTTCTGTGGATAAGGGGTGGGGTAGGAAATGTGAAAAAACGCAAAAAGGCACGATGATGGAAACGGGGAGGGGGCCAGAGAAGATTATAACAGGATATTAACGAAAGAATAAAACATATTCACTCTCTTTGAATCAATTATACCGGTCTCCTTTAGAGCAAAAACCTCAAATCAATAGTGGCATTCAGAAGGCCATATATTCTGTTAAAATTGGTATTTTTTACCGAAGGTTCGGATGCTTTGGTATTTCAGTATTCGGGCGATCTGCTGGGTGGCAGTGAAAGAGACTGAGAAGTTTTCTGAAAATAAAATAGCAGTATAATCACTGCAAGCATCAAATGAATGAGGAACGGCTGATGTTATCTAAAGATGGTAGCAGGCCCAATGACCACCGTTTTCTTGGTTAAACTACGCAAGTCCAGCTTCGCGATTCTTAAGGGTATTGGATCAGCAGGCGTAGGAAGGAATAAAAATAGCTCCGGTGGCAAAACCGGAGCCTTTTAATATTAAACACGGCCATAGGGAGTCGAACCCCAAACCTCCTGATCCGTAGTCAGGTGCTCTATCCAATTGAGCTATGGCCGCATACTGTACAATCCATGTTCACATCAATAAGCGTATAAAATACGATTGTGGTTGGCGATAAATCAAATAAAATCAGCAACTGAACGTGCAGTATAAAAAAAAAGCCCCTCGACGAAAGTGTAGAGAATAAAATAGATCAAACCTCTTTTCTGCCAGCAGTTTTCCCGCACCCAAGACGGTCCTCTCAACCGATTGTACAAAACACCGGGGATTCCTCCATAGCCACAAGGAAATCCTCTTTAAAAACAGTGCACGGCTGGCGTCAGCCGATCACCTGTAGGGTGCCTGCTCTACCCGACTCATCTATAAACGCAGCAACCGGTCTCGGGTGCACCCCAAATAACCATATAGCTATAAATGCAGCAGGATTTTTTAGCTGTTAAGCCATCGCTTGGAGCAATTGTGAAAAGATGGTTGTTGAATAGAAAACAAAAAAAATATTGACAGGACAATGTCTCGATGTATAATTGATATGCAGGTTATCAGACGGGTTTATGAATAGTTTGTCGGACAGTTTAAATCTATAAAAAACAATAACTTACTTAGCCTTACAATATAGGGTGTACAGTTGCCATTTTAAACACAAGATGTTGTAGTGTGGTGTTTACGTTAAAGGAGGAGATTCGAGTAATGAAGTGCAATTATCTGACTACAGGGCAGGTGGCCAAAAGGCTCAGAGTTTCTGTCTCTACACTAAAACGCTGGCTGGAAGAGCCGTCACTGGAGATTTCAGACAGGCGGAATGTGCAGGGGTGGCGCTTGTTTACGGAGGATAATATTGAGCAACTAAGAGCTCACAAGAAGGGACTCAGAAAGAACGGTAAGCGTTTCAATGATACAACTTTAATTCCGGTCGTGATCTCCGGACAAGAGGTACGTGATGTCTCGGTATATGAGAGTTGAGCGGTTGGTTTTTACCATCTTTCTGGTGGCTGCTAATCTTTATGCCCAGGATGTGCGCAGGGGAAGAAATGAGGGGACGTTGAACCTCCCGGCATCGAATGTCTCCGGCAGTGGTAATATAGCACTCTATGTGCTTAGCCGTGGGGGGGTTGGCGCAGGTGGGGTGAGTACGGGGTTGTATGCGGGTGGATCGGTTGGGGTGGCGGAGATAATTCAGTTTTCTGCAGATGCATCCCTTGCTGGATTTTCGGCTTTGGGCCCTCTGAGAGCATCAATGCAGGTAACGCTACCGGGAAACGACAAACTGAGATTCTTTGGGGTGGCAGGCAGAGCAGATGTTTACTTGTCAACGGTGGCTGACACTTTAAGTGGCGAAGCCCGAGCGGGAAAGCCAGATTATCATTCGTATATCCGTCCCAATCTGATTGCAGACCTGGACTGGATATCACTTTTCCAGTGGCTGCCGTTAAAGTTATATGTCATGGGTTCTTTGGTGGATAATCCGGAACTGCTGCATAGATACAATCAGTTGTCTTTAAGTGCCGGGGCAGAGTGGAAGATGTACAGGCACAGTTTTTTTGTTGATACACGATATGGTTTGTACAGAGGGGTGCGAAGGGGTAGTGTTGCTGCAGACAGAAGTTATGAGCAGAGACTTCTTTTTCTGGAGCCGGGGGTGAGATTGAGAACAAGAAATAACATGCGAGTAGTGGGGGGGTTACGGTTTTTGGCTCACAGTATTGTAAAGCAAAGCGATGGGCTCAACCCATCAAATGTTACGCTTACCCTTGGGGTCGAGGTTCCGTTACTTTTCAGGGAGAGCAATACAGAGGCAATCAGAACGTTGGTATTTAAGGAGCAGCAAAAAGAGCAGAATTCAGAGGATCACACAGAGGCATTTGATTTGGGAGAGAGTGTGCGGGCAGAGCTTGAGGGTTTTGATGATGAGGCTGATTTTGATATAGGAAGAGAAGAGCAGATCCATAGGCGCAGAGAAGAGATTAAAGGTACTATAGCGGAAATTGAAGAGTTGCTTAGAGGGCTTGAGTAGGAGAAAATATGAGAATATGCAGTTGTGAAAGTATCGCTGTTTGGGTGGTGGTATCTGCCGCAGTTTTCTCCATCACGGCACAGGTCAAGGACGTTCGCGACAGGGGAGAGGATTTTTTTAACTGCAGAGTTTCAAATACAACCTCATTGGGGGATATCTGGCTCTCTATTGGAGGTGTGGGGCATATATGGGATGAAGCCCCTATACGACTTGATAAAATGGAAGAGCAGGAGCGCCGATGGATTTCAAATGCAAGGATTTTTCCTGAAATCGCCCTCAGGGCAGGGGTGTTTCACTTCGGCAGTGTCATAATAGAATCCAGACCGCTCTCCTGGGCGTTTAAACCAGGGTGGGTTTCAGGGGAGTTTAAGCTGACTTTACCCGACAATGACAGGCTCCGTTTTTCCGGCACGGGGCTCTCTGTGCGGTATGTACACAGCTTTACCGAAGGGCCTCCTACAATTGGTGGCAACAGAGGTTTTATGCCCGATGGCTATGTCCTTGAGGGAGGAGCTTTTGAGGGCAGGCTTATTCACGAACTTGACTTCATTGCCCGTGAAAGAAGAGTGCCTCTGAGGTGGGTCACTAATCTGGGGTTACGGGTACCGATGGAAAGGGAGATGGCGGGCTATTATCAGTATCTCGTTGATGCTGGTTTAATGTACAGCGCACACGATTTTGACTTCTATCTTACCTATTCGCTTGAGGCGTTCAACAACCTCTTTGAGCCAAAGGTCTTTGAGATGGGGGACAAACGGTGGCTTGTGTACTTCTCTGAGAACCTCAGTTACCTCACGGTGGGTGGCAATATCAGATACCCCAACGGACTGATGCTCTCCGTTTCCCTGCCCATTTTGTTGAGTGTAAACCAGGGCAAAAGTATCAGCCTGAAGAATCTGGAAGATTTGAATCGGGGACAAAAAACAGCTGATGAGGTACAGTATGGTATAAGTGATCTCTTTGACCCCTGGTTTGTAAAATGGAAAGTCAATGCTTTCATAACGGTGCCGATGCGCCATCGTCGCAGCAGTACTGAAATGCTGAGAAGCTACATGCTGTTGAAAAACAAAAGAGAGCCGGTGAGGATCGATTTTGATGAGAAGCTGGAACGTATGATCGGGGAAGAAGATGAGTTCTAGGATAGTATGAAAGTCCTGAGAGTTAAGATAACGGAGCAGTTATGAGTGTGATACGAAAAACAGAAGTGATGAAAAGAGCGTCAGCCTTGCTTGCGCTTGGTTTCATACTTTTGTTTAATGTATCGGCCACCGGATCTGAGTATGAGTGGAACAGAAGAGATGTTTTGCTGAGAAGGTACGGCTCTCAGTTGCAAAAAACAGATGTTCTTACAGTTGATTTGAGGGCGATGGCAGATGTTCTTGTTGATATCAGGGATATTCTCTCCTTTCCGGAGGGGATAACTGGTTTTGGCAGTGAGGAAGTTGCTGCTATTGAAAAAAAGATTGCTCCTTTGGAGCGAACAAACCAGCAGCTTAGGATCACCACCAATAATCTTAAGCCATCGCTTGTTGACGGACTGGGGATTCTTCGGGAGATGATTGTTTCCGGTCCAGTCCGGGGGATGTTTGCTATACTGGAGCAGGGTAATAATGATCACCTGGAAAAAATGGTTGAAATTGCAAAAGAGAGCGCAGATATATGGGACCGTATTGATCAGACTATTGATTATATATCAAAATTCACCGCTGTCAGTTTGCCCCCTGGACAGGGGGCGGTATCGGGTGTCGAGGAGTTTCTCTATATTCTCAGAAGTGGCATAGGTCAGCGTCAAAAAGCGGCTGCAGAGAGACTTGAGACGGTAAAAGACAGCTTTGCACGAAGAACTGACTCTTCGGGGTTGGAACAGATGTATGCGGTGGAGAAGAGAAAAGTGGAGCAGTACCTGAGTGGTGAGGAGTATGAGCTGGCTTATAGAAGGCTGGGGATACTGTTACAGCGCTACAGCGCAGTCGCAGATATCAGGGGGCTGGACAGTATGCTGCTCAGGGCACAGTTTGCAACCGGACGATTTGCAGATGTTATCAGCTCCCTTGAGTCGGTGGCTGCTGATCCCGGGACTCTTCTTATAGAGATTCAGAGCCTGTATGCTCTTGGCCGGTACAAAGAGCTATGGGAAAAAGCAGCTGCTCTGGACTATGGATCACTAAAAGCAGAAGAGCGGAATCTGGCACTGTGGTTAACCCTTGAAAGTGGTATTGCTCTTGATGTAAGAAGTAGTCTCTACAGTGAGCTTGCTACTTATGTTGCCCGAAACCAGCCGTATGCTCTGCACGTTTTACACGCATTTGCCCGCAGTTATCTGTTATCGGGTGATCTTTCAACTGCAAGAAGTGTAATGGAAAACGCCCTGGGGCTGCGGCAATCGGGGGAAACCGCCAGGAATGCAGTCAGAAGTATCAGGATCTCTATTGCAGAGCTGGATTATGAAGCGGGGTTATACGATAAGGCACTGGATCAATATCTTTCCCTTCTCAGGAGTGAAGAAGATATTGACCGGATATTATACGGAGTCGCCTGGTGCTATTTTGCCAAGGGGATGAACACAAGTGCCGAGAGAACGTTGCGCAAGTTGCTCAATCAAAGCCCTCAATCGTTCTATGCAGCCGAAGCAGCATACCTTCTCTCAAAACGTTATCTGAAGAGGGCTCAGAATGAGTGGCAGAGAGTTGTGGGTATCAGCAGGGAAAAGAGAAGACTGTCCAGCCTTCTGCTTGAGCTTAAAGAACGAAAAGAGGACAGGGAGGATCCGGAAGAACTAACAAAAATCCAGAGTCAAATTGCCCGTATAGAAGGGTTGCTCAGGGACATACGCAGGCAGGGTGGAGATGATTATCGCACAATCAGTTCTTTATACAGAACAGCAGGGCAAATTCAGGAATTTGTAAACAAGCACTACTCCAGCGGAATTTTTATGGAGACCGCTTTTACCGACAAAAGAGAAGAGCTGCTGCATAAGACCGATTCACTGATTGCTGCTATACAAAAGGGCAGAGTCAACAAGACGGCATTTGATGTGGGTGAGGCGAATGTCTCACGCCGCAAAATTCGGGATGTCGTGCGGCGTACCGCTGTTTTGCGCATGGAGAGGCAGATACTGCGCAACCGGTGGGAGATGGATTATCTGGACTGGAGAAAAACGGTGCTAAGCCATCAGATGCAACTGGCTCTTTATGGTGTGTCGGTACAGAAAGAGGCAGAAAAGACACGTTCCGTTTACACAGCAAAAATAGACTCGCTGATCACTCTTGAGGAGCAACTTAAGTCAGGAGGGTATGCTGCTCTTATAGGCAGAATCGAAACGTTCCTCAGCCACACTGATTTGAGTAAAGAAGATGAGGCGTACCTGCGTTATCAATTGGGTGAGCTATACTATTCAAGGGCAATTGATAACTATTTTATCGAGTATGAGGGGTACGAGAGAGACCATATGCTATACCTTGAACTGCTTGCCCGCTACAATCAGGGTGAGAATATCAGGCGTCCTCGGGAGCCCCTTGCTCCTGTGCTTGACCACCAATTGAGTATGGGTCAGTTCAGACGAGTGTTATCGATGGGTGGAGCTGATGAGATCACTGCTGCTGCGTCATACAGTCTGGCATGGTGTTTTTCCGATCATCAACAACCCGACAGCGCGCTATATTACATGGAAAGTGTAGCTGATAATTTCCCGTCAAGTGTATATGCACCTCAGGCATGGATGTATACAGGAGAACACCATTTTGACGCAGGACAGTTGGATAAAGCATTACATAAGTATCAATCGGTGTTAAAGTATCCCGAGAGTGAGTGGTTTGATCAGGCCCTCTACAAGCTTGCATGGACTCAGTACAGGATGTCAAATCCTGACAAGGCGATAAGTTCATTCCTGGCTCTTCTTGAGCTCAATGATGGTCTGGGTGCTGCTGCAATGCTTGAAAGAGAATCGTTGGATTATATAGCCATAAGTTTCAGTGAGGCTGATATTACCGGTGAGCGCGGTTTTCTGAGAGCCGTTTCGTTTGTGGAAAAGCTCCGGGACAAGGAGAGGGGCAGCCAGGTGCTCCACCGGCTCGCTTCGGTGTACAGAGAGCAGGGACGGTATGCATTGTCAAAAAAAACCTATGAAGCCCTTCTTGAAAAGTATCCTGATTACCGGAAAAGTCCCTTTGTGGAGGGAGAGTATCTTGCACTGCTTCAAAGAGATCTGCCTGTACACGAGGTTGCAGATCTAAAGATCGACTATTTCACGAAATACCGCTCAGATGGTATGTGGGCAGGCAGCCAGGATAACAGAGATTTGATCAGAAGAGCCGACAGTCTCGCTTCAAGTAAATTATATGATGCAGCAATAAGCCTGCATCAGTTCGCGTTGCAGAAAAATGCAGTTACTGCCTACGAGAAGGCAATGAATGTTTACGACGAGTATATCAGGGCTTATCCGCAGTCCTCAAGGGCAAATGAGTGCCATTATAACCTTGCTGAGATTCTCTTCTCCCTCGGGCATTATGAGAGGGCTGTTGAGGAGTATATGGCTGTTTCAAAGCGTTATCCCGACAGTAAATACAGAGAAACTGCTGCCTGGAATGCCATCGTGGCATCCCAAAATCTCCTCAGGCAGGAAGAGGGGGCGCACAGATGAGAGCACGTTTTCTCGTTGCTGCGGCACTTACTCTGTACGGTTGCGTTTCGGTGAAGGAGTCGCTGGTACAGGAGGAGCCTGGGTCAGATACCACCGCGGTGGCACAAGCACACAGTGGTAAAGATCACGATGCTGCTGATTTATCCCCCGCTTCCAAAGAGGGCCCTTTGGAGCAACTCTCCCGTGCATCATTACTCATGCTTCAGGCCTGTGAAAACTATCTTACCCTTAATCCTGAAAGTCCCAAAAGGGCTGAGGTGATTGGTATAAAGGCTTCACTGTTTTACAACAACCGAATGTTTCAACAAAGCAGGTCGGTGTATCAACAGATTGTTGAAGAGTTCCCTCAGACCGGGTACTCTTTTGATGCTACCAGAATGATTGCTCAGGCGTTCTATGAAGAGCAGCGCTTTGATGAGGCACAGGAGTGGTACAGGAGGTTAAGGGATGCTGCAGGTGAGGGTGAAGACAGAACTGAGGCCGTTGCACGAATCGCAGAATCACTGTTCAGGCTTGGTGAACAGTACGAAAATCAGCAACTCTTTACTCAGGCCGCTGCACAGTATGAACGGGTGGCCATGGAGTTTCCGGATGAGAAAATCGCTGATGTGGCCCTTTTCAACGCAGGTCTTGCCTACGAACGGCTCTCTGAGTGGTCAAGAGCCATTTTGGTTTTTCAGCGCCTTTTACATCGCTACAGCAACTCCGCTCTGCTACCAAGGGCACAGTTTAGAATTGCAAAATGCTACGAGAAACTGAACCAGTGGGATAATGCAGCTGAGAGCTATCTGCGACTTGTGGCCAACTATCCCCAGTCTGAACTGGCCCCCAGTGCAATTTACAATGCCGGCTTTAGTTTTGAAAACAGCGCCAAGCTCAGGGAGGCCGCTGCAACATTTGAAAGAATGGTAGAGCTCTTTCCCGCCAGTAGTGATGCTGCGGATGTGCTGTTCCGCTCCGGTGAGCTCTACGGAAGACTGCAGGACTGGGAAAGTGCCGAGAGGGTTACCAATGAATTTTCGAGAAGGTTTGGTAATGATGCCGATCGTATAATCCAGGCTCTTTGCATGAGGGGCATCGCTCTTTACATGCAGGATCGGGAGGGCGAAGCGTTGCGGCAGTTTAATCATACGGTAAGTACTTTCAGAAGAATGAATGATCCAAGCAGTTTAAATGCCTATTATGCAGCAAAGGCGCAGTTTACTATAGGTGAGATATACCACGGGCGGATGAATGCCGTCCAACTTACACTCCCGAGGGCACGTTACAGAGCACTGTTGAGGGATAAAAACGAGCTTCTTGAGGACGCGGTGGAGGCCTATACCCTTGCGTTGCAGTTTGGAGTGCTGGAGTGGACAACGCGAAGCATCTTTGGGATTGGTCAGATCAACGAAGACTTTGCAATCGGCATCTTCAGGCAGCAGCGTCCACTTGATCTGAGCATAGATGAACTGCTTAACCTTGAGCTTGGTATTGCAGAAGCGGTAGAGCGGTATTATATCGATGAAGCCCTCTATTATCACGAGCAAAATGTAAAACTGGCGATAAAAGAAAAACTCACTGATCAGTATGCCCAAAAATCCAAAACGAAACTTACCGTCCTGCCGTTTTTGGCAGCTGAAAACTATATGGCTTTGTCAAAAATTGCCACCGATGCAGAGCAGTGGGGAAGCCTGGAGGGTATAGCACTGATGTCGCGCAAGTTCCAGCTTCTCCAAAAAATCGCTCCTTACCAGCAAAGAGCTATCGGACTCTATCTCAAGGCGCTGGAAACCGGTTCGGTGTATGAGCAGATCGATGAGTTTTACACTAAGTCCAGTGACAGGATCACCTCAACATCACGTTTGCTGGGTGATAACTATTTCGAAATCGTGCGTATTGCCCGAGATGCCCCCATACCAGAGTCGTTTGAACCGTATGAACGATTTGTATACAAAAATCAACTCTCCAGACAAGTGGATGGCTATGAGGACCAGGCCCTGGAGGCATACCTGCGGGGGATGAAGATTGCGGAGGCATACGGGATAAGTGATTCTGAAATTGACATTACAAAAAAACACCTGGCCATGCTCCTCTTTGAAAGGGGGCGGTACCTTGATCTTCTGGGTATAGAAGCCTTCACCTCTGCGCCTCTGCCAGAAGGGATCTCTGATATGGAGCAGGAGGAGTACCTTATACGATTTGAAGATATCGGCCTGGAGCTTCAGCAACAGGCAATGGATGTGTATGCAACTATAGTTGAGTTTGCAATGGAAAATTATGCCGCCGGAGAGTACGTAAAACACGCCTATGTACGGCTGTTTCAGGAAAACCCTGCTTCATGGGGTGAACGGCAGGAAAAAATTACTACTATAAGTTTCTCTTCGGGAAGGCAGTGGAGAGTAAATGGCGGTGTAAGCGATGAGGAAAAATGGTATATTATAGACTACGACGATAATCAGTGGCATACCCCTCAAAGGGTTGACGGAGGGCGCCTGATTAATCCGGACATCACCGATGGAGTGTCTCAACCAATGTGGTACAATATCAATGACTCCCACCAACCACAGCAGTATCTGCCTGCCACGAGAGTGTACTTCAGGAGAAGGTTTTCACTTGATGATGTCCCGTTCAATGCAGCTCTTTCGCTTGCTGCAACAGGGGATGTGACGGTGTATCTCAATGAAAATGTGCTCTCAATGGAACCTGCCGGCGAGAACCTGTGGCGTGTAAATGTAAAGGGAAGGCTGCGCCAGGGCAACAATATCCTTGCTGTTTTGGTCGACCGTGACTCATCACAAGAGTATGGACTCTTACCGCTTATGTCAGCTGAGGTTATGGCAGAGGTGTTGGTACCGCGCATTCCCCGGGGGGATGTGATCACCGTTGAGCAGACAAGAAGTGACCGGTATTCGTTCCCTGAACTCAACAGCACCAATCTTTACGGGAGAGAAAAATGAGGCGCAACGGTAAATCTGCTGCCGCAGTGGTGATTATGGTGCTCGTTGCCGCTTTTACAACTGCATCCGAGGACCAGGAGGGCAGCTACAGAATCGAACAGCCCGGTACGATCACCTTCACTGTGGGATTGCAGATAACAGGAAAAATCGACAAGCCTCAGGTGATGATTTTTCTTCCGAAGGAGCGGCCGGTTTTGCGCGATATTGAGCTGTCCAAATCCTTTGAATCACAGATATTTGAGCCCCTTCCCTTTGAACCGGTAAAGAATTGGTAAGGATTATTGACCTACTTTGGATCTAATGATACACTTAATTACGAAGATTGTTTGCAGATAACTATTGAATGAGTACTGTTTTGGGCAGCGTTTTTATAGAAGGAGGATCAATGGAGGTTGTGGCCAGATTTTTTCAGGATGGTGGACACTGGATGTACCCGATTGCCGCTGTTTCGGCACTGTCGTTTGCTGTAGTTTTCGAGAGAGCGATATACTACTACATTCACTGCAGGATCAATGCCAAAGCGCTGCTCACGCAGATCACCCGTTTTGTGCGCAATAATGAGCCTGAGAAGGCGTGTCAGCTTTGCGCAAAAATGAAAAACCCACTGGCGTCTGTACTGGAGTCTGCGGTGTGGCATTTTATGCAGAATGAGCCCGACCAGGAGGTGCAGAATTCGGTGGATGAAGTTGCTTTAAGGGAGCTGCCGAGAATTCAGCGCCGAACACATTATCTGTCGCTGTTTGCCAACATATCCACACTCCTTGGACTTCTGGGTACCATTTTTGGTTTGCAGCAGGCCTTTGGTGCCCTTGCCGCTGCGGATGCTGCGGAGAAATCAACCGTGCTTGCTCAGGGTATAGCCATTGCCATGAACACCACTGCAATGGGGTTGATAGTTGCCATACCGTGTATGGTTTTCTACTCGGTCCTGGGTGCCAAATCAAATGCACTCATTGAGGAAATTGATGAGAGTTCGGTGCGGTTGCTGAACTTCCTTTATGCACAGCGCAGGAGTTGATGGAGGGGTGTAATGACAGAAGATGCTTGTGATAAAAATATGGACAAAGCATTTCCGGTGTGCAAAAGGCCCAAAAAAAATCTTGGCAGCGATATGGATCATATCAATCTTGATGTAACACCGGTAATGAATCTCTTTATGGTGTTGATTCCATTCCTCGTGTCAATGGCTGTTTTTACCCATCTGGCAGTTATCGATTTTACGCTCCCGCCTTCAGGCACAGGGGATGGCAGTGGTGCCACAGAGGCGCAGGGGCTTGATATCTCCCTGGTGGTGACTTCCAGCGGTTTCAGGATCGTGGGCACCGGTGACAAGATGGATCTTGTTGCCAGGGTGCGTGGGGAGTATCAGTTCGAACAGCTCAGGGCTATACTGATGGCGATAAAGTTTCAGTACCCTTCACAAAACAGCATTATTCTGGTTTTTGACGAGGACGTTATTTACAACGATATTGTCAGGTTTATGGATGTGTGCAGGGAAGCGCAGTTTCCGGAGATCGGTTTGTCGGGAGGAGTTGGGTAATGGGGTTCAAGTTAAAAATGAGAAAAAAGAACGAGATACCTATTCTTGATGTGATCGGCGAGGTGACGGGTGAAAATATCCGCAAGATCACACACAAACTGGACTACTTTCGTAAAGGCAGTTTTGAGACTGTGGCAGTTGATCTCAGTGGTACGACCTTTATCGACAGTCATGGGCTGGGGGCGTTTATCTACTGCTGGCGTATGCTGGAGGAGCAGGGACGCAAACTGGTGTTCCTCAGTCCTCAGGGCTTTGTCCGTACAATGTTTAGCGGTACCAATCTCGACAAGATTTTTAAAATCCTGGAATCGGAAGAGGATCTATGAGTTACCCGGCATCAAAGGGAAGAATGCATTTGCGAAACGGCAGAGGTGCCAGGGAACTGAAAGGGTTCAAACCACAGCTCACTTCCCTGATAGATGTAATGACCATTCTGCTTATCTACCTTCTCAAGAGTTTCTCTGCCGAGGGCCAGATTATCACCGTTCACGAAACCTTACAGTTACCTGAGTCCACCGCAGAAAAATTTCCTGAACTGATGGTAACACTGGTGGTCAATAACCAGTACATCATGGTTGAAAATGTGGTGCTCGCAAGTGTCGATGAGGTGATTGGCTCCGAAGAACTTATCATCCCCCAGCTCTATGAGTGGCTTGGCCGGAGACGACAGGCCACCGAAAGGCTCAGTTATCTCTCTGATGAGACGGACTTCAAGGGCGAGATTACCATTCAGGGTGACAGAAGAATACGGTTTGAACTGTTGAAGAAAATTATGTATACCTGTGGTCAGCAGCAGTATAATCAGTTTTCCCTTGCAGTACGAAGAAGAGAGGAATAGTTTAGCGTGATGCAGCAGGGTGGCGTTTTTGTTGCGGGTACTACAAACTCCGGAATCACAAAAAACCTTTTGAAAGAGGTTCGCGGATCGTTCTTGGATTCTGTAAGTGTGCGGTTTCTTGGCGTTATCCTGGTGTCGGTGCTCGTTCATATTGCCCTTATTCTCTATTCAAACAGTGTCGAGATAGTTCAGGAAGATATAATTGAGATCGAGAGGGTGCCGGAGCGCTTTGCACGTCTTATTGTGGACAGGCCGCCTCCACGGGGACAAAGTGTCTCTGAGGCCATTAAAAAAGCGGTCGAGGAGAAAAAAGGTACGGCTGAGGTCCAGACTGCCACACCACAGGAGACGGTGTCTGCTCCGGTCTCACAGCAACAGGCCCAGGAGGCTGTCGTTCAGAGGAGTGCAAAAGTTGAGGAGAAGGTGAGAAATGTTGGTGTGCTTGGAATGCTTACCGGCACCGGTGAGGGAACAAAGGGCGGATCTGTAGCTGATGTCCTTGGGTCAATTGACTCCCGCAGAGACCGCTCCAGAAGTCTGGATGATGCACTTGAAGGAATTAAAGGGTTGCAGAGAACCAAGCGGGTTGATGTCCTGGATCAGCAGTTGGTCAGAAGTAAGGATGTCACTGTCTCGCACAGGGAAAGTATCGATGATCTGGTCGCAGGAGTCGCAGGGGCAAAAACGGCCGACCTGGCACGCAGGGGTGAGTTTGTCATACAGCGGCCGGAGAGTATCGAAGGGGCAGCGTCATCTGATGCAAAGCGGGATCAGTCGGCCATAAACGAGATTGTTGCCTCTCACCGGTCAAGTCTGCGAATGAGTTATCAGCGACACCTCAGGCGCAACCCCGAGCTTGGCGGGGTGATAACCGTACGGTTCACCATCGCTGCTTCGGGACAGATTGTAAACCTCGTCGTAACGGGGAACACCACCGGAAACACCGAGTTGCAAGAGGATATTATTCGTAGAATAAGATTGTGGCGTTTTGATCCCATAGATGAGGGTGATGTTACTGTTACCTATCCGTTTGTCTTTTCTCCGGCTGGTTGAAAGTGAGTCGATATGATGCTGGTAAAAATAGTTTTTCTAGCGCTCCTGGGCGCAGGCACCGCATTTTACTCTGATGCCGCGATACTCAGGGTTGGTGATGTTGTCGAAATAAAAGTGGTCGGACACTCTGAGCTCTCAGGACGGTATACCATAGGAGAGAAGGGGTCGATTGGCTATCCCTTGCTGGCAGATGAGATGATTGCCAATATTTCCACTTCGGAATTAATGAACGACCTTGTTTTTCGGCTTGCAGCTCATATCGACAACCCTCTTGTGCTTGTCTCTGTAGTGGAAGATCCTCAGATAACGGTCACTGTTTTGGGACAGGTTGCAGATCCGGGGCGGGTGGAGGTACGTGATGGTGCATCCATTCAGGAGGCGGTTAAAAAGGCTGGCGGTTTTCTTCCAACAGCAAATATGGAAAAGGTGAAAATCCTTAGAAGAGGCAATTCAGATCATAGTTATCAGGTCAATCTAAGGGAGTTCTTTGTCTCCGGAGAAGTAGCAGAGTTGCCTCAGTTGGGTGATAGGGATATGGTGGTGGTTTTAAGTCACGACAGAAGCAGGACGGTGAAAGTCATTGGATCGGTACAAAAGCCGGGATCCTTTGAGCTGGATGAGAAGATGAATGTGTTTGAGATGATCTATCTTGCAGGGGGACCATCTGAACGGGCTGATCTCTCAAGAGTCAGGCGGCTCTCCTCGGGGGGAGAAACTACCACCGAGGAGATACTCGATATTCAGGCTCTGATAGACCGTGGTGATATGGATGCAATGCCTGAAGTTGAAGAGGGTGATGTGCTACTGGTCTACTCACGATGGTTTGACTGGAGAACCATGCTTTCAATCATGAACAATACGCTTCTTTTCGTTGTTGTGATTCAGAGCTTCATAGGGGTTTTCAACTGATTATGAACAATAGAATAGACACCGACCCAATTGCTTCAAGCCCCGCTCTCAAGGATTATTTTGCCATAATCATGAGGCGTCGGTGGATCATTATCCTTTCGTTTCTGGCGGTTACGCTCGCAACGTATTATTACGTGTATAGTATAGAGGATGTCTATGAAGCCCACTCCACCGTGGTAATAGAGGAGCAAAGTGCCCATCTGAGCCCCTTGGTACAGGCCAGTGCCAGACCGTTGAGTTTCTATGAGGGCATACTCAACAGCAGAACCTTTATTGAAACACTGATTGACAGTGTTGGCATGGAGTTCTTTAACGAAACGCTCGTTGATTATACAAGAGACAATGTGCGTGACTATATACGCTCAAATACATCATTGCGTAAAACTCCCTACTCCTCTTTCCTGCGCCTGAATGCACGGGGTAAAACAGCAGAGATGGCTTACCTTACAGCGTCTATAGGAACGGTGTTGCTCAGAGAGCGGTGCCAGGAGGTCGAGAGTGAGGAGTCAAGAATGGCGCTTGTGGAGATAGAAAAACAGCTGGAGTTGATACGGGAGAATCTTGAACAGGCAGAGTATGAGTACAGAAAGTTCAGCGAACGAACCGGGCAGATTCAGGACGGTGCTACTCCTGAACTGCGGGTTTTGCAGGAGGCCCATGCCAACAGCATTGCACAACTGGGGCTTAAGCAGGCAGATGTGGAGGCTGAAAAAAAGCAACTGACCAATCTGGAAAATAATATCACTCCCGACCGGCAGCGTTCGCCTGAATTCCTTCGTCTGCGGGCAAGGCTCAGAGAACTGGAAACAGAGAAGATGCGTCTTGAGAGCCTGGGGATACGGTTTTCCGGACTGTCAACTGTTGACAGAGAGATCAAGGACATTGAACGGCAGCTGTTGCATTTTCAGCAAAGCTCTTCCGTTTCCGTTGATCATACCACCATCAGACAATGGCAGGAGTTGAGAAAATCGGTAATTGCAAAGGAGAGTGAACTGGAGCTCTTCAGGCGAAGGCTCGAGTCGTATGACCGGGCAATACAAAACTATAGGAGGGGTAACCCCAATATGCTTTCCGAATCTCTTGAGCTGATCAGGTTACAGCGGTCAAAAGAGATATATGAAAATATCTACAACATTTTGCTCGGCCAGGCTGAAGAGCAGCGTATAAAAAGCCGTTCAAGTGGAATCGGATTAAAAATTGTCGATATTGCCACTATGCCTCAGGGGCCTATTCCCAAAAAGGAGACAACCATCTATGTGATCGGAGTAATTCTTGGATTGGGGTTGGGGATCTCGCTGGCCTTTTTTGCAGAGTACAATGATACAACCATTAAAACCAATGATGATGTGGAGAGATACCTGGGGCTGTCGGTACTGGGCACTATTCCCCATATCGTACATAACAAAAAAAGTGATATTGAAGTCCGCAGAAATTCAAAAAGCAGAAAAGACAAGCTCACTGTCAATCAGTATCCCCGTCAGGTGTTTAACTTTTCAGGAAATGATTCCATCATTACAGAGGCATACCGTTCGCTCAGAACCAACCTCTCTTTTGTAAGTCCCGACAAGCCACTGCAGACCGTTGTGCTCACCTCTGCCGGTCCCGGTGAGGGAAAGTCCCTTACGGTATCCAATCTGGCAACCGCCTATGCCCAGCTTGGTAAAAAAGTACTTCTTGTGGATGCCGATCTGCGCAGGCCGGTTCAGCACCATATCTTTGGAATGAAACGAGAGCCCGGTTTTTCCGAACTGTTTATCGATAACCCTGATTACAACTCAATTATACGGCCAACAGTAAATGAAAACCTCTCCTTGATTACAGCCGGGATTTTCACCCCCAATCCTGCTGAACTTGTGGGCTCTCTGAAAATGGGCCAGATAATTGACGAACTTAAAAAACGCTTTGACATGATCTTCTTTGATACCCCACCTATTATCGCCGTCACTGATGCTGCCTTGCTGGGAACAAAGGTCGATGGCTTGCTTATGGTGGTTAAATCCCATCATACCGACCGGGATATCGCCTACAGAGCAAAACTCTCACTTGAAAATATCGGTGTCCGTGTCTACGGCACTGTATTAAACGATATCAACCTTTCAAATCGCTATACCAGCTACGGGTATTACAAATATTACTACCATTACTATAAAACGAAAAAAGATTGATCGCAGTTGAAGAGTGGTTCCCTGCCCGAGGCGAAAATACCAACATGGTGTATAGTTGTTTGAAAGGAAATGGTGCCTTTTTACCCGTATGTTATTGAAGTGGGAAAAGATATGAAAGTGGCATGGGTCTATCCCCAAAACCATAAGTGCGGTATAGCAACCTACTCCAAACGGTATACCGATGCTCTGCAAGCGTGTGGTTTGCAGATCATACATGTCAGATGGAACAGGGATACCCCGGATATAAAGACTGTTTCAAAGATTATCAACGGCTGTGATCTTGTTCACATCCAATATGAACAGAGTATTTTTCTGAAAAACAGAAAAGAGCTTTTTGCCCCTCTTTGTGCCCTGATTTCAAGACCAATAGTAGTATCCCTCCACGAAATATATCGTCAGTTTCCGGGTGTTTTTCCAAAAGAAAATATAACCGGGCCGTTTTTACTTTTGAAAAAAGCTGTCTATGATTTCAGGCATCCTGCAGTAACTGCTTTTAGCAGAGTCGTAAAAAAGAACTTCTTTTCCGATCTGGTGCTGGTTCATCACCATTATCACAAGGAGATACTTCTCCAAAATGGTACTGATGAAAAACTGGTGGAAGTACTGCCTCACCCTGTATCCTGTAATCCAGACATAAGCTATTCGGCTAAAAAATTTGACAAACGCATTGAACTCGGGTGTGCCGGTTTTATCAATCCCCAGTATGATTATGCGTTGCTCTTTAACGCACTGAGCGGTTTAAAAATTGACTGGAAGTTTACCTGGATTGGTGGTCTCAGGGAATCGCGCCATAGAGAAGTGCTGCAAAAAATTTTCGAAGATATCAAAACTCGGGGATGGGAGAAAAAAATTATCATAACCGGTTGGCTCAAAAAAGAAGCATTCAGGGAGCGTATACAGAACCTTGACATTGCACTGTGCCTCTTTTCTCACAGAAGCTCCTCGGAAACTATAGGGGATCTGCTCAGCGCGGGAGTAACGGTTGTTGCAACCGATATTGAAATGACAAGAGAGATTGAAGAAGCGTACAGTGCAATTCAGCTGTGCAGTTTTGACCCACACAGTGTATCTCAAACCGTAACAAAAATCTGCAGTGATTCTCAACTCAGAGAACAGTTCTCCCGGGGGGCAAAAAAATATTGTGAGCAAAACAGCTACTGCACTATGGCTGAAAAAATGAAAGGCACGTACGAGAGGATCCTTTGTGTCTGATCATAATTGTCCTGAAATTTCCGTTGTCATTCCCACAAGAAACAGATCCGGCTATCTTGAGGAGTGTCTGAGCAGTTTAAAAAATGAGATTGATGAAACCGTTCAGGTATATGTTATCGATGATGGTTCCTGTTATAAGGAAAAAAAGAAGAACAGCGGTCTTTGTGATAAATTCGGCTTCAATTATCATAACAGCAGTAAAAACAGAGGCATGGCAGTTGCCCGCAATACAGGGATAAAACTCTCTCATAGCAGATGGATCGCTTTTCTCGATGATGATGTGGTTGTTAAGAATGGCTGGTTTGATGGCTGCAAAGAAGTTGTAGGCGATCTGCATGGAGACATTTTAGGAGTGGAGGGAGAGGTGGAAGGCTCCGGAGAGGGACTGTGGGACCGGGAGGTGGAAAACCTCAGCGGGGGGTTGTTTATAACCTGTCACATACTTTACAGAAGGAGTATCCTTGAAATGGTCGGTGGGTTTGATGAGGCATTTGAGTATCTGGGGCCTTTTTGTGAGGACCAGGAGATCGCGGTGCGGATTCTTCAACATGGAAAGATTATCTTTTCCCCCCGGATCCAGGCTGTTCATCTGCCAAGAGATATACGGCTTATGGCACTGTTAAAAAACAGCAAAAAGAGAATAAGGGGGCTTTTGCGGGCTGAAAGATATTTCTATAACAAGCACCCCGGCAGGTACAGGGATTTTCGAAGTGCTGATACGTTTGGTGGCACCTACCGGTCTGTACTATTGCGCCATACTGTTAATGCTGTGCGGAGACGAAAAATAAAAAACCTCTTGCGCAAACCCTTTCAGACCTTTACTCTGCTGAACTCAGCTCTGTTGGAACAGCTCTGGGCCTGGGTTTTGATCGCCGAAATAGTAACGGAAAAAAAAGTGAAAAAAAAAGATAGCTGCACTCAGCCGGACTGGTCAAAATGACACAGAATAATGGACACTGCAATTTGCATAAAGGTGTTTCCGTTGTAGTCGCCTCACACCGTAAAAACAATGTGCCGGATTTGATACATTCGCTTCAGAAAGCTGCAGAAAAGGTGGATTTCCCGACACAAATAATTGTGGTTGCAGATTATCCAACTGATGAAATAAAGCAGGAGCGCTCTTCTGTAACCTGGATATTTGTTGATGATAAAAGTATAAGCAGGAAAAGAAACTGTGGAGTAAAAAATGCACAATATGAAATAATTGCATTTGTAGATGATGACTGTAAAGTTGATGCGCACTGGTTACACAGAGGATACACTTTTTTAACCGAAATGAGAAAGTATTGCGGTGTTGAGGGGAAAACTACTATCGAGACAGACAGCGCTGCCCCTGCCATGATTAACCAGTATAAAAGGCTTGAAAAGCCCGGGTACAGAACCAATAATATTTTTTACCGCAAGAGCAACTTTCTCTCTGTTGGTGGGTTTGATGAACGGTTTACTGTGCAGAGGGAGGATCTTGACCTGGCATTTTCACTCCTTGAAAACGGTGAAAAAATTGCCTTCGATTCCCGGATAAAAGTGACTCATCGGTTCAGAAAGGGTGAGTGGTGGGATCTTTTGAAAAACTGCAGCAACAGAAGGTTTGATCCGCTGTTGTACCGTAAGCACAAGGTTAGATTCAGGGCGCAGGTGGGCTCCCCTTTTTCTGGTAGCCTGCTTGTTCTTCTGGTTGCACATGTCGCTGCAATTGCATCATTATGGGGTGTGGCTGCACACTATTTTATTTTGGCAGATCTGTTCCTTGTTTCAGTTTTAACTATGAGAAGAGCTGGCAGAGCGGCGCTACATTTGGGATACTTTATAAAAGAGTGGGTCGCTGTATTTGCTGCACCCTTTGTTATTACATCGGCTCTTCTCTACGGATCATTCAAATACAGAATGTTTCTTTTTTTATGAATACGGATATGAGAACTATGAAAATCGCCTTTTTTACCAGACACCTTCCATCCGATGAGCCAAATGGGGTCTCATGGCAGGTCCATTGGCTGGCCCAGCAGCTGGTCAGATCGGGGCATAAAGTTGTCTGTCACTCTTTTAGCCCTGCGCCTGATGACGCCCTGTATGAACATACCCTTCTAAATTGGAACAGTAAGTCTGCACTGATAAGAAAATTTGTTCCTGCATTCGTTTTCAGAACAATTGACACCTCCTCATTTGATATAATTCATTTCCACGGAGATGATTATCTGTGCAGGGGCAGTGACAGAAGAGTGAGAACATTCTACGGTTCGGCTCTTAAGGAGGCTCTACATTCAGGTTCGGTAAAAAGAGTGTTCTATCAGGTTCTGTTTTATAAATTTGAGTGGATCTCCTGTCTGAGGAAAGGTAAAAAAGTTGGTATATCAGAAGATACCCTCAAGTGCCTGCCTTTGGCTCAAAGAGTAATCCCCTGTTGCATACCGGTTGAAAAGTACAACCCAAAGAGTTTGAAAACTCCCTTTCCATCCATCCTTTTTGTGGGTACCTTTTATACAAGAAAGAGGGGGGAACTGTTGATGGATGCGTTCCAAAAACAGGTGTTACCATTACTGCCAGAGTGCAGGCTTCGGGTCGTTGGGCCACAAGCATGCAGCGGCAGGAATGTCGATTACCTCGGGCGACTCGATGAGGCCTCTCTTATAAAGGAGTACAGCAGTGCATGGGTCTGCTGTGTGTGCAGCTCATATGAAGGGTTCGGTGTACCGGTGATAGAAGCGATGGCCGGAGGAGCTGCGGTGGTTGCCACTCACAATCGCGGAACCGATGAGATTGTAACTTCCTCATCGGATGCACTTGTGTGCACACCTTCAGAACTTGGTAAAACGCTGCTTCGTGTCCTGATTGATTATAAGCTTAGAGATGGGCTGGTTAAAAATGGCTTGAAAACTGCCCAAAGGTATTCCGTTGAAAAAGTTACAAACAAGTATGTGGAGTTGTACGTTGCATAAATTCCTTATGAGAAAAATGGAAACATGAGTAAGATATGAGCAGTAAATTTGGGTGACCTCCTGGCAGTACAAAAAATACTACGAATGGGATTTACTAAGATTCTGGGCGCCTGCCGTGGTTCGACCATGCTCACCAACCACGGCACCGGTTCTCCTTCATGCTCGCTTCACTCGGTGCCACGTTTATAGCGCTGCGCGGACTTCGCTTTT
>SKJJ01000133.1 GCA_007115975.1 Chitinispirillum sp. | reverse complement strand
GATTGCATAACGATTCAACCTATCAGCTCTCCATCTTTCATGCCGAACGGTCACCAGTAGGCTCTAATTTCTATATTAGAGCATCAATAGACCTGCAAAACCAACGCTCCATTTTCCACAACAAAACCCGAAACCCCGATGGTTCCCTCAGATATGATCTTTACGAGTTCAATCCCGATGAGAATAACCCCTTCGGTGATAACTGTGGATTTAATCTTCACAGTGTAACCGATGCCGATATCGTTCCAGCTATTGTAGACTTTTATCTCTCCGGACCACTGTTTGAATCAGATACTGTCCTAGAAGGTGGTACAACATACGGAGGTATAACCATTATCGGTGACAGCGTTATTCAAATCGACACTACTGCTATGGAAGGGCTGACACCTGGTAATTACACTGTTACCTTTATCAGCAGAAATGACCAACGTCTCAGTGGCGCAATTGTATTTACCGTTCCCTTCAGGCTTTTGGACAAACTTGAGATTTTTTACAGCGATACAACACTGGACTTTGGCCCCGGTGATGGCCCCCGTGAACTTCAGGGATCAGTCGGACAGAGATTACCGGTAACAATCAGAGTGTTTGAATTTGATAGTGATGAAAACCCTTCTGTGGCTGACAACAACTCAGATGTAAGGATTACAACCAACGACAGCCTTCAGATTTTCCTTGCCCAGGATTCTGACACTCCGATCTCCACTGCCGCGCTTCACTACGGAGTGGTGCAGGTGTGGGTACTTGGAATGGGAACAGTAGATACCGGTACTCTGTATGTGGAGATGATAAATGACCCGTTTGTGGAGAGTAACAGCAAGTCTCATATATACTTTGACAGGATAAACACCAATATAGACCGCGGTGAAGTATACGCGGACGCAGGAGACGGACGGGTAAACAGACTCGAAATATTTTACAACGAAGGACTCGATACTCCTCCGCATTCAGTGAAGCTCTACTGGCCGATAAAAGAGGAAGCTAATGCACAAACGGTCGAAGGTCCTCAGCATATTCTTCTCGACCCCGACAACACCGGCGACAGAATGCACGTAAGGGTAACGTTCCCCAATCCCTTTCCTGAAGCAATCACCACCTACAGCAACAGGGCTGATCTTGGAGTGGCAAGTCACTGGAACCCCCAAACACGTGAAATTGAACCTGCGCACAACCCATTCACCATTGTTGATAGTGTGGGGCCCCTTGTTACGGCAGCAGAGGTGCTTGAACGGCATGGGTCGGGGTTGGAAGATGTATTGTTCCTCTCTTTTACTGAACCGTTAAGGACTCCTTTCACCAGCCTGGTTGGAGAGTCTCTCCAACTCATAAAAGCACAAACTGGAACAGGAACCAATCTTTATGTGAGTAATGTCGCTCTCTCCCCAACAGAAGACGATCTGTTCAGGGTGACGGTACAGAGCAGTGATGAGAACAACCGGCCAATGGCGGGGGACAGCATCAGGTTCAACCCCGGGGCAAATGTGCTGGATAATCGGGGAGCATCCGTGCATCCGGATAACAGGCCGGTTGTCCTTGGGCTTCGCGCCATACCGCCGGTAATCGATTCAGCCTTCTACTACGATACCAATGCAAACGGCATTGTAGACAACCTAACAGTATTCTTCAACAAGCCGGTTTCAATACAAGACATGAGTGCTATTGTTAACTGGACCGGCGGAGTCGACCTGGACTTCCAAAACATCTCCTATACTGGCTCCGACAGCTTGATAGTCCATTTAACCCCCAATAACGACTTGCTAAAAACCGACGGGCTTATGCTCATCACCGTTACCTTCCCTGAGTATGATCAAAGTGTTATGGGTACGGTCAGAGACCGGAGTGCACCGGTAATCACCTCTGCAAGCTATTCCCCCGGTGAGATCAGGGATGGTATCTCAGATATTGATACACTCAGAGTTACCTTCAGTGAACGACTCAACAGCGGCACAGTTGCTCACCATGAACCGTTCAGTTTTATTGGTGCCCATGATGGAAACGAGTATCGATTAACACTGGAGAATACCGGAGCACATCTTAACACTTTCACCTTTCATGTTACCGCAAGCAATGTTTCTGAAATCCCTGTTCACAGCGGCGATTCAGTTTTTATCAATTACCTTGCGGGGATTGCAGATCAGCACGGGAACACTCAAAACATCCATTTCAACCGCCGGGTGCCTCTTGACATGGGAAACGCTCCCTTTAATCTTGATGTCAGGATTGGACCAAACCCCGGTAAAGCTGGTGTACCAGGGTACATGGGCAACCAAGGGGTAACTGTCTTGGCCAGATTCTTAACCCGTGCCACCACCCTTGACATCAACCCAACCGGAGCAGTAAAGGTGTATGACAAAACGGGAAGTCTCGTTTTCCATAAGGAGATGGAGATAACTGCTGGAAATGAGCTTACACTTCTTTCGGTCTGGGATCTGAAAAACAGAAATGGCAGAGATGTTGCCGGAGGGACCTATCTGGTACATGTGGAGATTGTTGATCGTGATAGCAGAGAGATCCTTTACAACCAAAAGAGTAAAGTTGCAGTTATACGATAGACTCATCAGGGGTATTGCTTTGGGGCACAGACAACTGTGCCCTTTTTTTATTGCTCAACCTCTGCAGCATGCAAATTATCCGACATATTAGAGCCCCCCTAATCCCTGGCAACAGAGAGAACTCCGACCGATAAACATCCCCCCTCCAAAAGCGCCAGCGTACAGGCCTCGGTTGTGGCTCCGGTTGTAACAACATCATCTACAAGCAGAACTCTTTTCCCACTGACAAAGCTCCTTTTCTCTTGCGGTACAACAAACGCTCCTTCCAGATTCTTCTTACGCTCGCTTCTGTTCAATTTGGTCTGTGTTCCGGTCTTCCGGGTTCTTAAAAGCAGGTCATTGACCAGCGGTACTCTGTTGTTTTCATTATCCAATATTCCTCTTGCAAACCACTCTGACTGATTGAACCCTCTGCTTCTCATTCTTGAAGAGTGCAGGGGTACGGGTATACAGATTTCGTAACCGGTAAAAAACTCCCCGGGAACAGCACCGTTTGAAAGAATCCCAAGCTCAAGAGCGAGTCTCTTTTTCCCTTTGTATTTGATTAAATGAGCGATCTGGCGAATGGTCTCATTGAAGTCGTAGATGGAGTAGATCTTCTCGAACGAATAGTCCCATGCGATGTCACAGGTGCATGTAGAGGTGGCAATATTCTGTGAACAACGGGGGCAGGCTTTGCGGTTAACCCGGTTTTCCCGGAGCCGATCCAGACAGCACAGACACAGCCAGCTGTTTTTAGATGAGAGAGGGTTGTCACAAACAATGCACAGCGCAGGAAAGAAAAACTCTCCTGCACGTTTTGCAAGGGAAAACGTTCTACTTTTTATCGGCTGCAGCAGTAACTTTTTCATGGGCTTGAGCAGAAACCGGTTTTTCTGCAGCCTCCTTTTCAGTTTCGCGGATAAGATATTTCCTGAGAATCAAACCACTGAAAAGTAACACAAAGAAAATAGAAAGATACTGATTATGGGTTAGGGCACCAATCCTTTCAGATGCGCTGTAGTGGCGGGTAAACTCCACCGAGAAGCGCAGAACGGAGTAGAAAATCACCGCCAGATAGAACTGTAGTCCTGTAAAAGGTTTTTTGCTGCCGACCCATAGCAGAACCAGCGCCATCAGAAGCCCCCCTGCAGATTCGTACAGTTGTGATGGCACCAGTCCATGGGCATGAATTCGGTGCTGATAAGCCCCTGCAAGAGGATTTGTCTGGGGAAAGGAGACAGAAAAAAGATCATCAGCCTTTGAAGCTACTCCATAGCAGCATCCATTAAGAAAGCAGCCGATACGGGTCAGAAACACGCCTAATCCAAAGCTTGGAGCCAAAGCATCGGCATAGTTGAGAAAAGAGAGTTTTTTCACCCTGAAAAAGAGTACCGATGTAATTAGTACCGCTATAAACCCTCCAAACATCACCAGTCCACCGATTCCGATGGTTCCGCCGTGGAAAGGATTAACTATGGCAAAAAGGTCACCCCTGAATTCATCAAAATTGAGAATCACATAGTAAAGGCGCGCTCCCACGATTGCAGAAACGATAGTATAGAACCCAAAGTCAGCAACGTTTTCCGGCTCAAGGCCCATTTTCTTTGCCCTCCAGGAGGCAAGCCATATCCCCAAAAGAAAGGAGAGGGCCAGCATAAGACCATAGGAGGGGATGGGTATCGTAAAAAGCTCTAGCATTGTAGGACGCATGGCAGTAGTCTTTCTGCAAAGATTAACAGGCTCTAAGGAAAATAGTAAAAGAGTACGGTTGTGGTAACAGAAAAGTACTTTAAAAAGATTGGCTCAATGAAAGGCTCCCCGGGTATGTCAGAAATCCTGTTTTGTATGCTTTGCATTCAGCATTATTGCAACGAGAATAGCAACAGTAAAGGTATATGAACCACCGTAACTTAAAAAGGGAAGGGGTAGCCCTGTTACCGGCATGATTCCCAGTGCCATCCCGATATTTACAAATACATGAAACGCCAGAATTGATGATGCACCCACCACCGATAAATTGATAAAGCGGTTACGGATCAGGAGAGTGATCATTAACCCCCGTATTATTATAAACAGAAACAGGAAAAGAACCAGCGTACAGCCAACAATACCAAATTGCTCGCCTAGAACGGAGAATATGAAGTCGGTATGCTGTTCAGGCAAAAAAGCCAGTCTTGATTGTGTGCCTTGTAGAAACCCTTTGCCAAAAATATTGCCCGAACCCACCGCCACCATCGATTGGATAACCTGATAGCCGGCACCCCAGGGATCTGCCTGAGGATTGATAAAACTGATAATCCTCATTTTCTGATAATCTTTTAGTACCGAGTTCCACACGACAGTGATAATGGTTGACGTAAAAAGGTTTGCAACGACCACTCCCACCCAGATAAAAAGAGGAGGGCGTGTAAAATAGAGAACAGCAATAGTGGCAAGAAAGAAAAATCCCCAGGGTAATACCTCAACAAACCCCCAGCTCTGAGCACTTTCATACGTTAACAGCAGCGGAACCGACGAGAGCACAAGGGAGATACCGGGAGAAACAATGAAGAATATCTGTAACAGCGACAGCCCTCCCCAGTAAAACATCGGCAGAGCCATTGCTCCAAACACCAGAGCAGTGCCAAGATCCGGCTGCCTCATCACAAGCACAAACGGAATAAACATCAATAAGCCGGGCATGATAAACGTGGATGGCTTATACAGATCAACACTTTTTCCGGAGAGGTATTTTGCAAGTGCCAGCAGAAGCCCAACTTTAGCGAATTCGGAGGGTTGTATGTTGAATCCTCCAATGGATATCCACCTGCCCGCCCCCTTAACCTCTGTGCTTATCATCAATGCCAAAACCAGAAACACCAAAGATCCTATATAAAAAAGATATGCCCCGTGAAACAGCACTCTCCCTGGCAAGGAAACTATTGCCATGATGATCAGAATTCCTATAACCACCCAGATAATCTGTGTTCTGTAAATACCGGCCAGTGGTCCCGTTTCATGAATTTGAGTGGCGCTGTAAACCATTACCACACCGATGGTCCACAGAAGCAGCGCTGCACCGAAAAGGGAAAAATCAAAGACACCTTTTTTTCGTAATTTCTCCATTGGTTCACTCACCTTACTTTACTACAGCGTTTCCCTTAAATAGGGGTACCCGCATTTTGCACTCCATTCCACTCACCCTGAGTCCTTCCCCAAACACCTATCGTACTGCACGTGCATTTAAAGCTTCTTCCCGCTCTCTTTTAATCTGCTCAACCACCCGTATTCCCTGGTCGGTGTTGGCAAAAAAGAAACGGAGAATCTGCCCGGCAACCGGAGCAGCCACCGCTCCGCCACCCCCAGAATTTTCCACAACCACAGCGATTGCAATAACCGGATTATCAAGAGGCGCTGCTGCCACATAAACAGCATGCGTCATCTCTCCGTGGGGATTCTGGGCACTTCCGGTTTTTCCTCCAACCCTGACTCCCGGCACAGCAGATCGGGTACCCGTTCCTCCCGGTATTACTACACTCTCAAGGGCATCCCGCATAATATGTATGGTAGTATCGTCCAGACCTACCATATTTTTGACAACCGGCACATTCTGGTTCACCACGATACCATCAGCATTCCGCTCTTCATGCAACAGAAATGGCGTGTATACAGTCTCTCCATTGGCAATGGCACCTACCATGAGAGCCAGCTGGATCGGGGTAAAAATCTGTGTCTGTCCGATAGCATGGTCAAGAAGCATTCCCCTTTGCCAGGTAATTCCTCTTGAAGAGAATCGATTGTTGTACTCCTCTTCACCACTGAGCCAGCCAGCCCGTTCACCACCGATATCAATGCCCGTTGGCCCGCCCATACCAAGCCTCCTTGCCATATCATTTATTGGCTCATACCCGATTCTAAGCCCCAACTGGTAGAAAAACACATTGCAGGACTTCTGCATAGCCTCTATAAAATCAACATTGCCATGTCCGCTTCGGTACCAGCAACGGGCAATTCTGTTTCCGATCCTGTATGATCCCCTGCATGGTGTGGGCATTCTTGTTTTATCCGTAATATCTCCCATCACAATTCCAGCCAGCCCACTTACCAGCTTAAAAGTGGAGCCAGGGGGATACGTTCCGGCTATGGCTCTGTTATTCAAGGGAAGGTCAGGATCGGTGGCAACGGTAATCCAACTTCTGGTTCGGTGAGATGAGGCCATAGAGAAGATATTGGCATCAACCGAAGGATTACTGAACATTGCAAGGACTTCACCATTTCGGGGATCAAGTGCAACAACGGCCCCCTTTAGAGTATCAGGGAAAGCATCTGCGGCCCTCTGCTGCAGAGTGGCATCAAGGGTAAGGTAGAGATCGTGACCGGGGAGCGGTTCCAACCGGGGGATATTCTCCAAAGCACCCAGTCGTCTGCCATGTGCATTCACCTCCAGATATTCTCTCCCCGTTGTTCCTCTCATGACCGATTCATATCTTCGTTCAATACCGTATTTACCAATCATATCTCCCCAGTAGTAATCCTGCTCTCTTAGGGAATCAAACTCATTTTCAGGAATCTCTCCCATGTAGCCAACTATATGAAAGGCATTGGGCCCCATTGTGTACTCCCGCCTGGACTCAATCTCCACAATAATGCCCGGCAGTTCCATGGAATGCTCTTCAACAATGCTTACAATCTCCATTGATACATCCTCTTTGAGTCGGGTTGCATCAAAACGGCGCATGGAAGCTCTTCTGATCTGTTCTGTGAGTTCTGTACTGTCAAAAACAGCCTCACCCTGCCGATTTCTTATTTTACAGAGGGATTCTATAACTTTCTGACGATTGCCAAGTTTGTAGGGTAACACACTGATCGAGTAGGATGGGCGGTTACGCGCAAGCACGACACCGTTTCTGTCGAATATTCGTCCGCGGGGTGGCACAATAACACTCATCCGCATACTGTTTCTTCGGGAAATTCTGATATTTGAGTCTGCCTCAATTATCTGTACGTAAACCAGCCGCATGATAAGGATAATGAACAGAAACGATATAACACCCGCTAATGAATAGGCTTTGGCGTGCCGCTCCAACTGCTCATCTTGTAATCGTGCTCCGAATGGCATACCTTAATAACGCCTCACGGCCGGTTGAATGAAGACTTCCCAGACAAAAGGAATGGAAGCAAACAAAAGCGAGTAAAAAGCACGGGGTAACGAGAAAAACAACAACTCAGGAAACATAATCCCCATACCACTACCGGATTTCAAACTCTGTACAGCCATAACCAGTGTATCGTTTATCAAAAACAGCATTATTAGAAGTACAGCTTTCAGTAAAGGGTCCAGTTTAATTACCTTGTCGTTGAAGAGGCCGGCTATATAGCCGATGACAGAATAGGAAAGTGCGGTCTGCCCCAGGATAGCAGGAGAGTAGAGGTCCTGGGTTAATCCCATAAAAAAGCCAAGGTACACACCCTGCATCACCCCTGTTTTTGTCGCTACCATAAACAGTGCCACAACAAGTAAATCAGGCCTGACCCCGGACACGGCAATAGCCTTTATCAATGTGGTCTGCAGAATAAAGCAGACAACTATAAACAGTAGCCATTTAATTACTTTGTTAATCATCATACGTTTTCAGGGAATCAAGTTCAGTACGAAATGCAGCCCACTGAGGATGAAGTTTCATTATAAAAAGCTCCTCAAGATGCTCGAATCTAACTATCGGGTCGATATACACTTTATTAAACAGCGGGTTTTCTGTATTCGCTGTTTTGGTTACAAATCCAACCATGAGCCCCTTGGGGAATATACCCCCCAATCCTGAGGTGATAATGGTATCTCCCCCCTGCACCTCTTCATGACTTCGGTACCGGACAAAAAAATCTCTTCCGTTCTCTGTTTCCAGAATTCCCACCGCTCTGGTCCGGCGATCCATCACACTGAGGCGGCTGGAAGGATCCTTTACAAGCTGCACCAGACTCATATTTTTTGTCAATTCAACCACTTTTCCCACAACACCATGGTCATTAACCAGAGGCATATACTTCACTACTCCATGCTCACTGCCTGCATTAACCACGATACTGCGATACAGTGGTGAGGGGTCCCTTGCAATAACCCTTACCGGTACCAAATCGTGATCAAACTCGGTGGAAAAATCCAAAAGCTCTCGTAAACGCCAATTCTCCTTTTCCTGATCTTCTATGAGGGCAAGACGGGTGTTGGTTTCAGCCAATTGCTGTCTCAGTGCCCTGTTTTCGCTGAAGATATTTTTTATATGTGCAGTCTGGCTCAGCGTAAGCTGAAAGGGGTAAAACAGGCTCATCGTAAGGATTCTGGCAGTGCTGGCCTGGATCTGAGGACTCGATGATATCATCCAGAGGCTCACTGTTGCCGTAAACAGCAGTGAACAGAAATTTCTGCGCACAATTATAAACTGAATGATCCAATGCATCCGGGATTACCTGACCGTACGTAGTATTGAGACGTTCCGGTTTTTATGGTTAATTTTTAAACTATTTCAGTACCGCTTCATCAGCCCCGACGCCACGACTTACCGCCTGCGCTTTTACCGTATCTGCATGTTCGCGTACTTAGCGGCTTCTTCTGCCAGTTGGCATAAGTACAGGAAAATACTTATCCAAATCCTCTATTATTTTAAGTGAACCGCGTGCAACACAGGTCAGTGGATCATCAATCACATTAACAGGAAGATTGGTCTCCTGACGAAGCCGCTCATCAAGACCGCGCAGAAGCGAACTGCCGCCTGTCATAATGATGCCCTTGTCTAAAATATCTGCCGAAAGCTCCGGGGGAGTCTGCTCAAGAGCCTGCTTCACTGCCTCAATTATGGTAGAGACCGGTTCATTGAGAGCATCTCTGATTTCGGTTGAAGTGATACGAAGGGTCTTAGGTATTCCTGCAACCAGATCCCGCCCCTTAACCTCCATCTCAAGCTCATCCTCAAGAGGAAAGGCTGAACCTATCTGAATCTTTATCTGCTCTGCCGTACTCTCTCCAACAAGCAGATTGTAGGTCTTTTTAAGATAAGAGACTATGGAATCATCCATCTCATCGCCACCAATCCTCACGGACATATCACAAACCATACCGTTTAATGCAAGCACCGCAATCTCTGCCGTACCTCCGCCGATATCAATAACCATATTACCGGATGGTTCACCCACCGGTATTCCCATCCCGATAGCCGAAGCCATGGGTTCGGAAACCAGGTACACTTCCCGCACTCCCGCACTCTCAGCAGAGTCGACCACCGCTCTCTTTTCAACTTCAGTAATTCCGGAAGGAACGCCGATCACTGCGCGCGGACGGAAATAGAAACGATACTTCTGCACCTTACGGATAAAATACTTAAGCATCTGTTCAACAAGATCAAAGTCGGCGATTACTCCGTCTTTCATCGGACGAATTGCCTCAATCTCTCCGGGAGTACGCCCTAACATCCGTTTGGCATCCAGACCTATGGCCACCACTTTTTTGGAAGCCTTATCAATAGCGACCACCGAAGGTTCATCAATCAAAAGCCCTCGGCTGTTTACGTACACAAGACAGTTAGCTGTCCCAAGATCGATCCCAAGATCGTTTGAAATAAAAGGAAATCCCATATATGTGCCTCTGTTCACTGGTTAACACGGCATCCACAAGTAATATACTTATGAAAGAAATGTACTATCATTAACACCGAAAAATACAATAGAATACTGATCTTTTAAAAGTATCTTGCCAAGAAAAAAGCAGGGTGACTAAAAAAGGGCTGTTCACTTGCAAAGAAAGCCACTCCTGCAACGCAGGTTAAGAACCGTTGCAGACGCTATTCACTTTAGACCCACGGCTGCAAAAGGGTTAGACCATTCTCTAAACATACTTTTATTTCTCACACAGAATCAACATATTAGCGGTTAAATCCACACAACCTCTGTAAAGCCACTACCCCAAAGACCACAAGGTGGCAAACACCCCCTGCTTTATACTACTCCCTGCCGCAAAGATTAGAAAACTCTTAATTGCGCTGAACCCAATTGCACTTCCAATTCCACACAGTACAATTTATTCAGTGCCGTGCCCCAAGAAAATAGGATAAACCGGCACTCCACTTGATGCTGTAATCCTTTACCATCTTCACCGGCACAAAACTCACATCAACTGAAAGATTATCCAGATTTACTCCCATACCGATACTGAAAACCTCGGTCTCATGCCCAAACCGCTTGCCCAGCCTCAGCGCAAGCATAGAGAGAGGATAAACCTCCACGCCAAAAGGGACAAGCACCTCACCGGTTTCATCCCTGTAAACAAGATCGATCGCTGCGGCATAACACATTTCGTTGAGCGTGTCATTGTAGGATGCCCCCAGACGCAAAGTCCTTGGTATACCGTGTTTTCTCCACTCAGGATCATCCAAAAAACCCTTGCTCCTCCCAAGATTAAACGCTGCAACCCCGACGTTTAAACGACCTGGAATCAATCGGTACCCCATCCCTCCACTCACCGAAAGCCCGTAGTAGGTGGTGGAATAGCCAAACCTGTCCTGAAGACCATTAAGTGTAACTGCGGCCGCAAATTCATCCCGCACGAGACCTGCGGTAAGGGATGCCACTGTGCCCTGATTTGCCGCCGACGGACCGGTACCCTGCTCAGTTGCAACGGTAAAATCAACCGATTGTGTTATGAAACTGATTCCCCCAAACCAACCAGGATGCACAACGGCGGTCTCAACAGAGCCCCTGTTAACATCACCCGATATCCGGCCAAACTCAGCAAAAACATACGGCCTTTCCGTGAAAAAAGGCTGTGCCGGATTATAATAGGAAAAACCGGTGCCACCCAACGCTGTCCCTGCAGAACCCATGGCTATTAGACGGGGATTTACCGGCTCTTCCACAAACAGAAAACCCGACGCACGTGGCGCTCTTGCGCTGCTTCCCGTACTCAGCAGTAACATCAACATAACAAAAATTCCACTTTTCCAATCGACACGACACATACCACACCTCAAAACGAAAAAGTTACATCGATCTGCTGATCGATTCCAGCCCAAACCCTGTCGGTGGCCAAAGCATAATGCAGCCACGTTCCTTGACTAAACCGCTCTAAATGCCAGGAAAAACCCGCAGTCACCCGTGGTGAAAAACGGTCAGCCATTTCAGTGCTGAATTCAAGATCCCCGATTCCTGCCATAAGATAAAAATTCTCCCAATACTGCCACTGTGCCCCGCCCTTTACAGTCAGCTCAGGTGCTTTAAGCCTCTTCCACTGCCCGTCAATCAGATGGCTCACCAGATCAACATTTACCACCAGAGGCCTCTCATTTAAAGATGTATTCAGACTACCCGCCAAAACAAATGAAGGCAGCATATGGACATCTACCACTACATCCTGCCAGCTATTGGACTGAATCTGCCAATTAACCCTTGCCCCAAGGTTCTTTACCGAAAAAGAGACGTTCAGATTATCACCGGCAATATAGGTGGCAGCAAGATCAAAACCACCAATAGAGGTCACCGATTCATTCAAAACAGTTCCATCTCCAGCAGATGCCATCGGTTGATTCTGATAAAAGACTGCAATAGATCCACCCAGATAGAGCGATCTGCTGAAAAGATATCCGGCTCCCAACCTGGTTGTCAGGGTGGAAAAAGCGGCCCGCTCAAGAGGCTGCTCCTCGATCACTATCCCCTGCTCATTATAATAACCATCGTAGAGCCCCGTAATAAAAGGGTCGCCGCGGTATAGAACGGTTATCCCGGCTCCCAGACGAGGCGGTACCCTGAACTCAAAAGAGGAGAATGCCTCTGTTCTGCCCATTGAACGATAAGCACCACCCACCGACACCCTGCTTTCACGCAGTGATGCCAAAAATGAGGGAGTGTACCAGGAGATAAGGTACCCGGGTGAGGCACTGTATGCCCCACCCATAGCCATAGCAGTGGCCCCCACTGCCGGGCGCAGATACGCCCCGGCACTTCCAGCACCACCCCCGGTGGAGTATGCCGTACCGTAAAGGAGCACAACAGCACTCACAAAAAGACCAACGTGCCACCTATTTGGCAACAATAACTTTACCAAAAAACCGTTCTCCCTTGCTGGAACTGATCTTGAAATAGTATACCCCCGGCGCAACCGCCCTTCCGGAGCGATCGGTACCATCCCACCAGTCTCTTGCGGGATTGGTGCTGCGGCCCGATAATGTGCCCGATACGCGCTGCGATCCTGAAACAACCGTTTTCACAAGACTCATGTTATAATCGTATACATTTATATCCACACTGGCATCACCGCCCAGACTATACACAAACACCGCCCTGTCGTAGCGTCCATCCGGGGAGGAGCGAATAATACCGGGCAGCGCGTAGGTCTCACCATCCCTCACTTTACGGACATGCTGCATAAGCCGAAAATCCGGGGCTGAGCGATCGGCAAGAGAAAGACTGTCCGAAAGGTACACTCCCGATGAGGTGGCAATGACAAGCTGGCCTGTTGAATCATTATAGGGGATAAAGAGAATGTCAGCCACTGTTGAGGGGTACAGATCTGCGGAAACAGTGCTTATCTGAGTGCGGTACACATTGTCAGCTGTATAAGAGGGTACCACCTGCTCAAGATCATGATCGGCACTTACGGTATCCCTGAAAAGAGTTATCCTGTTCTCATCGGTAACAGTGTAGAAAAACTGGTCTGCTGCAACCGAAACGAAATCAGGCTCTGCACTCAGCACCGAACTCCAGTTTCCTGTGCTCTGAGAGTAGCGGTAGAACCCAACGGTTTCGTTGTCAGAACCCGGGACCTTTCGATTGATAAGCGCATAAATCACTCTTCCATCACTTCTGAGATGGCCTGCAGCAGAGCGGAATGAGACAAATTCATGCCCCCGAGACAGATTGACCGTTACAGAAGAGCTGTCCCAGGTTTCAGCTGAAGGATCAAGAAGCCATATTTTGGAAGGAGTAACTACAAGGAGAGATGTATCTGTTTGATCTAAAAACGCAGAGACCGTGAGCACTTTGGAACGAGTTGTGTGAGAAGTATCCGGCAGGAAGTCATTAATCGCTTCAGAGCCGTTTTTGCCTGGTTGAAGCCCCCTCACCATCTGTCCTGAAGCGGATAAACGCACAAGTCCGCCGTCGCCGCACGCCACCCAGAAATCATTACTGAGGTACACCACCGATCTTGGGAAGGTCTGTAGTTGCGCATTTTTACTGACTGCTGTCAGCCACCCCTCAGGCCATCTTATAGAAATATGGCGGTGGTCACGGTCTTTGTGATTATATATCCACATTTTTGCATGGTCATAAACATTTCCGCTCCAGAGAGCCGCACCAAAAAAACCACCCCCGAAAGCCATCCCGTAAAGGCGGGAGCCAAGATCGCTGACACTGAACCCGCCCCATTCAAAACCGCTGTTCAGTGAAAAATTGAACCCCTGATCAGTTGCAGCCCAGATAGTGTCTGCTGATCCAGCAAGGGCAATGATACTGTTTGATGTGAGCTCTGATGTCGGACTGAAAGAGGCATTTACAGCAGTAACCGATGCCACGGTGACAGCAAATGCGGTAAGAATCGCTTTAAAGCAGCGTGGGTCAATGGGGAGCATACCCCTCCCTCATATCCAGAATGTCGATATTTTCAGGAGCAGTGAAGATAAAATCGGTCGGTGCAAAGGATTTTCCCAGCACTGTTTTTGTGAAGGTATAAGTGTTTATATTCTCATTTTTATCGACAATGGTAAGCTGTTTAATGATACCGGTACTCTCCTCCACCTTAATCTGGATCGATGAGTACCGGTCATCAGGAGCCGTTGACTCCATAACCACCATCCCCTCCTGAGCTCCTGCGCTTGCGAAGGAGCGTTCTATGAGATAGTTTGCAAAGAGATTTGAAGGGTGATAGGAGAGATCGATCTCCGCGAGGTTATATATGATAAGCTGATCATTCATGTCGCTATACTGCCAGTAGGTCACCCCATCACTGACCACCGCATCTTTTCCCAGGGTGAAGCGGAACTTTTCACCCGGTGCAAGCAGCAGAGCTCCTTTTTTTTTCTCTTGTCGTTCCCTTACGCTCCAGTAGATAGTGTGCTCAAACTGAAGTTCGATATTTGAGTGGGGAGTGTAGTTGCTTCGTACCAGATCCATTACATCGGTATTTTCTGCCCGGGAAAGTGAGACAGCCATGAACACAGCTGCAACCGTAACAAGTTTTTTAATAGAATACACCATAATTCTCTCTTTCATTGCAGAGTTTCCAGCCGCTCTTCAAGCTCAGCCGGGGCAATAAGAACCTCTCTAACCTTACTTCCTTCCTGGGGACCGACTATTCCGGAACGCTCCAGTTCATCCATAAGACGCCCGGCACGGGCATAACCGATCTTCATTCTTCTTTGAAGCAGGGAAGTTGAGCCCTGACCAATGGAGACGATGGTCCTTGCGGCATCTTCAAAAAGATCATCCCTTTCATCGGAGGCGAAACTGTCGCCGCCGGTTGCGCCGTCCTCTTCCATGGCGTCATGAAAGCTGTCAATTTTCTCAATTTCAACTTTCTGCTTGAGAACCTCCGCCACAATGGTTTCCACATCCTCCTCAGAGATAAATGCTCCGTGAAAGCGCTCGATTTCAGGTGCACCATTGCGCAGAAAAAGCATATCCCCCATTCCGAGCAGTTTTTCGGCTCCCACATGACCAAGAATGGTTCTCGAATCGGTGGACTGAATGGTTCGAAAGCCGATTCTTGAAGTGAGGTTTGCCTTTATGGGGCCGGTGATGATATCCACCGATGGCCGCTGTGTTGCAACAATAAGGTGTATCCCCACAGCCCTTGCCAATTGTGCTATTCTCTGAATAAGTCCCTCAACATCCTTTGATGCGGTCATCATCAAATCAGCAAGTTCATCCACTACGATAACGATAAAGGGCAGCCGTTTATTGTCCTCATCGGGCAGAATTCCTTCAAGCTTACCGGAATCTATTTTTTTGTTGAAAGTTTCTATGTTTCTTGCCCCCACTTTTGCAAGCATACGGTAACGCCGCTCCATCTCAATCACACCCCACTGCAGCGCCTTGACCGCCATCTTGGATTCGGTCACCACCGGGGAGAGAAGGTGAGGGATACCCTCATAAAATGCAAGCTCAACCTTTTTGGGATCGATCATAATCAATCGCAGCTCTTCGGGCTTTTGGGTCATAAGCATGCTGCAGATAATAGAGTTTATACAGACACTCTTCCCCGAACCGGTCTGTCCTGCAATAAGCACATGGGGCATCTTGGTGATGTCCGTTACATAGGGGGCACCTGAAATATTGGTGCCGACAATTACCGGTATTTTTGCCTTGGTTCTTCTGAATATATCAGAGCAGAGGATATGTTTAAAGTGAACAATCTGCCTTTCAGGATTTGGCAGCTCTATCCCCACCGCGGATTTACCCGGAATGGGCGCCTCAATTCTTATACGCTGGCCGTTCACCGCCATGGAGATATCATCGTGAAGCCCCAAGACCCTGCTCACTTTGATCCCCGGGGCAAGCTCGATCTCATAACGGGTCACTACCGGTCCCGGACTGACAAAAACCACCTTGCCCTCCACACCGAAATTCATCAGTGTCTTCTCCAGGGTCAACGAGTTGAGCTCTATTGTCTCTTTATCGATCATCCCGGTAGAGTGGGGGGGATCAGGAATGATATCAGGCCTTGGCACGATATAGGGTCTGGACGGCACATCAGGTTTGCTCAGTCGCATACCGGCTTCAACCGGACAATCACCAGCATCGATACCCAGAGGAATCTTGCCCTCCCCGTCATAGACCTCGTCATCACTCTCCACCTCAGGATCGACTTCAGACGTTTCGATTGTAGAGATTTTTATCGGCTCCCTTTTGCGTGCCCTGAATGCTGCGATCTCCTCTTCCATACGCCGTTTTGCATCCTCTTCGGGATCCTGCTCAGATGACTCTTTTTGGGGCAGCTGCAGATCTGAAGTATCGCTGCAACTCTCAAAGGGTGGTGCGATTTTGGGTGAAACACTGTCTTCTGTGAGATCTGACTTTTTCCCCTTCTCTGCTCTTTTGCTTCTGTTATCGGACTCTTCACTCCCCTGTTCTTGGGACGGCGCAGATTTGCTGAAGGAAGCCCTAAGATGAAGAGCCACCCTGCAGAGCCGTTTCCAGATACCCGACCACACGGAATGAAGGAAGTCTGCTATAAAACGAGGCTTTATTTTCAATGCATACAGAACCGTTATAGTCATACCAAGAGCACTGAGAAAATAGGGACCAAACTGCTGTTTTCCAAACACCGGTGCCATAATATATCTCACAAAGAAAAATCCCAGATAGTTTGAGTTTATAGAGTGAAATCCGAAATTCTCGATTTGGGCAATATCCTTCATGAGATGAATGGCAAATAGAACACAGATCTGAAAAGTGAGTGCTGCCCAAAACAGAATCAGCTTTGTTTTAACCGGCTCTGTTTTCAGTCGCCACCACCCCACAAGAGAGACCACAACAGGAAAAAAGAGCGCCGGTAACGGGCCAAAAACAGCTACAAGTCCCTGCGCAAAGTGCGTGCCGAAAACCGGACCGAGAATATTATTCTCAGAAGAGACAAAATGAGAGAGCAGAGAGATAACTATCAAAATCCCCAAAGAGAGAAACACCACCCCCCATATTCCATGCTCAATTTCAGAGTGTTTGCCTTTTGCAACACTCTCTTGAGAAACCTTTACCGTTTTTTTTCTGCCCATTATTTTCCCTGTAGTACCCTTTTTTCCATTGAATAGAGTGAAAAACGCACCTTTTTGGCTATTTCAGAAGCTTGTGGCCGGTCACTGATTTTCACATACTCCTCCAACACTCTTGATGCCTCCTGAGACCTTTTGAAATTCGCCCGCAACACATCTGTCTCACCACTGCGATTTAACTCTTCCGGTCTGCACTCATCGGCAAAACAATCGGTGCTGGTATCCCTGAACCGAAGCAAGCTGCCTGCACCAATCGCAGACTCTATCTTTTGTAACTGATGCCTGAGCTGCTTTATCTCAACACTCACACTCTCATTGTTTTCCAAAAAACGGAAATACTCCTCAATAACCCGCATTGCTTCACGCAGCCGGTTGAGGTTCGCATCAAGAATTCTATAGATATTTTCGTTCAGAACAATACTCCCGGATATGAGATAGGAATATAACTTATGTCACCCATGGAGAGTGCCAGGGTTGTTCCCATCGGCCGTCGCGGTCGGCCCTGCAGCATAATCCCCGCTGCCCCACTGCGTTAGCACTGCCGGGAGGGGGGCTGTTGGTGTTCAACGACGACGAAAAACCAACAATTCTCTTTCAAAATAATCCCAAAAAAGCCGGCCGGAACAACCATACCGCCGGTGCAAAAGAATATATTAACATTATGCAACTCTACGACCTTACCGTTACTGCACTAAGTGGTTCCAAAGCGCAATTGATGGTTGCCCGGTTAATGGCCTCCCGGGCATCCGTTCCCCTTCATGAAGCGATGGAGATAGTGAAACACCCACCTGTTCGCATCTTTACCGGACTGAATACCAGGGAAGCAGAGCAGCTAGCCGGCACCCTGAGCAGATTCGGCGTACAATTCTCTTATAGCCTGTCAAAAAAGCAGCCTGAGCACCAGAGCCCTCCGATCATTACATCGCCGGCACCAGACCAAAAAAGTAACTCTGTTGGGGAGACGCCGGCAAGGCGCACCACCTCAGGTGGCCCCGACGATCTCAGTGAGATACTGTCACAGAACCACACGCCACCAAAACCAAAACCTGCTATTTTTTCCTCTCCCGAAAAAAAAGCAGCACCACAGAGCACGAGTCAATTCCGGTTCAGACTGATGCCACCAACCCAAGGACCAGACAGGAAAAAAGTGCTGATAGTTCAGGGAGTCATAGTGGTGGTGCTTCTTGCATTTGTTGTGCTTGGGCTTATGAACTTTACAGAAAAGGAGAGTCGTTTTAGAGTGGCTAAAACAAGACCTCCGGTTGCCATCAGTTCAGGCGCTGGCGCTCAGAACAGTTCTGCCCAAAGAGCTGCTAAGTCAGGCTCCGGCCAACAGAGACAGCAGGGTGCATCACGGCAGATCAGCCATGCAGATGCCTCCAAAGCCCAATCACTTGTCGATTCAGCAGAAGCTGTCTCATCGGACTATCTTCGGGCGATAAACTTTTACAAGGTTGCAATCTCATTTAATGAGTATAACCTTAATGCCTGGCAGGGGCTGACCGAAACGTACCGAAGCGCCGGTATGATTAAAGAGATGCACCAGGCGCAGAAAAGGATGAATGACCTGTTTGGACAATCAATAAGTTCAGTCTCCTCACTTATAAAAAGGTATGGCGAGCTTACGGATGCCTGGCTTACCGAAAGTGGAACTTACAGAGTAGAGTACAGGAGCCGTTCAGTTGGCAAAGACAATCTGCTGCAGGAGACATTCACCCTCACACAGGGGTTGCGCAATATCTGCAACTGTGAATCAATCTCCCTTTTTGCATCAAGCGGACCTAGACGAGGAATGATAGTTCACACCAGGCTCTCCTCACCGCTCTCATCCCTAAGAGAGTTCAAAAAACACGCCACTATCACCTTTCTTGACTGATATCAGCTCAGGAAAAATGAGAGCAGGCAAGACAGCAACTCGTCGGTATCATCCGGAAAATCCTGGTGCTCACAATACACCTGGCAGATCTCCAGAATTGCAAGAAAATCTGTTCTGCAGAATTTGGATTCAGCTCTCTTGAGTTTCTCCAGAAGCGGCTCGATGGAATCGTAGTAAAAAAGCACCCGCTGCTGCTGCTGCTCGACCTCATCCGCTTCATCAAGAAGTCTTTTTCCAAACTCTGCCACCACAGCTGTCTCTCTGGATGAAAAAGTGACGTCAACTTGTTCTGCTGCCGTTTTCTCATCAAGATGGATATCGTGAAAGTTAAAGGCCTTAAGCCTCTCTTTGGTATCGGTATGTTTCAGTTTGTAGCAGTCCCCCTCAGAAGTGAAATGCTCAGCGATGGCATCCTTGGCCTGGTTTACACTGTCGTTGTGGACGTAAAGAGAAAAATGTCCCGCCGCCTGACCCTCTGAGGGGTCCGATACAGTGTCTTTAATATGGAAAGGCACCTTGTGCTCCCGCAGAATCGCATTGATTAAAAGCATGTCACTGCGGGAAAAAGAAACGCCAATAACAGTGAACTCCTCTGGCGTGTAGCCACAAAGCTTCTCCTTTAAGGAATCTTCAGCCGTCTTTTCTATCTCACTCTTCACCTTTCCGGGGTCAAGACTACGTTTTTCAATCTCCTGCCTTATCAGTTCGAAAGCCTGTTCGGTGTAATCATCGCGGAAAAAAGTAAATTGTCTCACCAGTTCTTGGTCCGAATATTCACTTAAGAGCTCTTTGAGTTTGAGCATTTCACCTCCATTTTTTAAAAATAAAATAAGCGAATTGATATGTATTATGCAAGTGGGGTTGCGGGGCAGAGGCAAGAGGATTGTTGCACAGGCGCAAAGAGCGACCGCACCTTCTGAAGCTGTGCGCCGGCAACATTGCACGCCTTCCGTAACCGTCTGCCGCCACTTTACAACCGTCTGGTACAAGGGGTGGAGTGCATGCCAAGGGCGAGCGGATCGCACCACAGCCTCAACTTAACCCCTATGGGCGTGAAACCGTCCCTCAATGCAAGCCTTTATGTCTGGCCCAAACGACACCCACTCTCCAACAGATATGGGGTAAAAACATCACTGGAATATGACATCTATTTTACCGAGCAGCCGTTTTTGTCTTCTTTGAGCTCTGGCCGTTCTGCATTGCGAAAGACACCACCGATATGCACCCACCCGTATGAGGTGACAACCCTTGAGAATCGAAAAATTCATTCACAAAGAAAAATCACCATTTTTTCTCACTTACTACCTGTTTACGTTGTTCAAATTCTATTTTATCCGATACGTCTCAAATTTTTCTTCACATTATCAGAACAATTTGGTATAATTAGCGTAGTGCTGAACATAAGAGGATGAGGATAAAGAAAGTATGCACATTCGTTGCCTTGGCTCAAGAGGAGGACTCCCCGTAAGCGGTCCGGATTTCACCAAATATGGTGGGGACACAACCTGCATTGAGATAATTGCAAAAAGCGGAGATGTAATAATCATTGATGCCGGCAGCGGAATTCGTACCCTGAACGGAAAATCTTCAAACAATTCCACGCACAATCTTTTGTTTACCCACTCACATCTTGACCACCTGATGGGATTTCCTTTTTTCGCTCCGCTGTATAAAGAGCAAAACATTATCAATATTTACGGTTACCCAACTTGCCTCGGCGGATACAGCCAGGTGCTCAAAATGCTGATGACAGACCCCTATTTCCCTGCCGAGTTTTCCACTCTGCCCTCCAATATCTCTTTTTGTGATCTCGATATGAGCCCCTTCTCAATCGGCTCCGTACATATTACCTCGGTATACCTTAACCATCCAAATGGCGGGCTTGGATACCGATTTGAGGAGCAGGGGAAATCGTTTGTATTCCTTACCGACAACGAGCTAAACCACCACCACCCCGGTGGCGGAGAACTGGACACCTACGCCGATTTCAGTAAAGATGCCGATCTTCTGATTCACGATGCAGAGTTCTGCCAAAATGAGCACACGATCTTTAAAGGCTGGGGCCACTCCTATTATATCGATGCAGTGGATCTGGCCCTTGAGGCAAATGCTGCCAAACTCGGACTGTTCCATATCAATGCAAGAAGAACGGATGAGCAGATGGATAGGATTGAGGAAAAGGCCCAGCAGTACATCAAAAACGAGGACTCTTCACTGGATTGCTTTGCGGTAGGAACAGGGTTTGAAATGGAGCTGTAGCGCTCATTGTACCGATCCTACTTTTTCACAACAGACACAATCTCCTCTGCCACCCGTTTGTCGCCATTTACAAATTCGCTTCTCTCCATGGCTGCAATCAGGACATATCTCTCTTTATACAGCCCCCGTATATTGTCACTCAGCGTCTCCGGGGTCATCTTTTGCTGAAGAAGAGTCCTGCTGAAACCCTGTTTTTCAAAGGAGTTGGCATTAAGGATCTGATCCCCACGACTTGCTCCTGTAAACAGAGGGATGAGAAGCGATGGTTTTCTCAGCGCAAGCAGTTCAAAAAGCGTAGTCGCTCCGGATCGTGCAACAACGACATCCGCCATTGCCAACAGATGAGAAAGCTCATCGTTTACATATTCAAACTGGCAATATCCCGGATACCCCTTCTCAACAAGGGCTCCTTTGCCGCAAAGATGACACACACAAAACTCTTCGAGCAGATCATCCAGTGCAGAGCGTACCGCTGCATTGATCATCTGTGACCCCTGACTGCCCCCTATCACCAGTACCGCCGGCTTATCCGACCCAAACCCGCTGATCTTTCTACCCTCCTCTGCGGACCCGCTGTAAAGCTCCTGGCGTACCGGCAACCCCGTATGCACCCCTTTTTTTCTCAGGTACCGCCCCGTTTCCGGAAAGCTGTAACATACTTTTTTGGCAAACGGCATCGACAGCCTATTCGCCAGACCGGGGGTAATGTCCGATTCATGTATCACCACAGGCACTCTCATTAACCACGCAGCCCAGACAACGGGACATGAGACAAACCCCCCCTTGCTGAACACCACCGATGGTCTCAGACGTATCATAAGCACAAGAGACTGCAAAAACCCCACGCCGATCTTGAAAATATCGGTAAAGTTTTTAAAATCAAAATAGCGCCGCAGCTTGCCTGCACTTACCATGTGATAGGGGAGACCTTCGCGGTTTACGAGTTCACGCTCTATTCCGCTCTTTGTACCTGCATAATGAATCTCAAATGAGTTTTCCCGAAGCAGTCTCAATATCGCCAGATTCGGCGTAACATGCCCTGCGGTTCCACCACCGGTGAGGAGAACTTTTTTCATTGTCTATTCAATCCAACTGGGTTTAGAGGTAGTTTATCCTGGTATACACAGTAAATATATATTCGGTGTTTTCCCCTCTCGGGTACAGAATCGGGTAAAGATTACCGCATTTCCTGTTTTTGTCTAAAAACCGATCGCAGGCTGTTTTTTGTCTCGCAGGGTCACTTTTTAAACCATGATTAATGTAATAGAGGGCTCAAGCAAGAACGCCCGGGGTAACAGACACGAGGCCTGGTTACCCAACCCATGCGGGGCAAGATGGCAATTGCACAAATAGCGTATACCACAATTAAAAAATCCGACCCGGTGCCTGGCCCCTCAACAGGTTTTTAACGCTCCTCCCGGGACAGAGGCTCCTTCGGATAGAGCCCAGCCCTCCTCCATAGCAACTATTGCGAAGGACGCCAAGGACATGCTTTAGCCCCAAATTACTCATACTCCTCACAAATTCCAAACTATTACACAAAGGTGCGATCCTATTCTTGAACTCTTTCAGAGTTATCTTTTATATTTACCTAACGCGCCAGTAGCTCAGCTGGATAGAGTGTCGGCCTCCGAAGCCGAAGATCGCAGGTTCGAATCCCGCCTGGCGTATATTTCCTCTCTGCATTAATACCGATTAGCGGTGCATGTAATTCTCCTGACCCTGCAGAAACAGAAAGGCAGGCTAGTATGAGTCCTCCGGGTGCAACGGATTTAAAACAACACCAGGACACCCCGAAAGCCGCTAAAAACGTGCTACTTATCATTGCTATTGTGGTTCCTGCACTTGTCGTTCTAGCCATTTCAGGTTTTTTTGCCCTTAATTCCATCAACGATACTGATCAGCAGGGCCCTCTTCTGTTTCAAGATCCCACCCCGTTCAAACAGGCTCCTGCTGTTGTGGAACCGATAGCAGCACTAGACCAGCAAACCCCGGATGAAACCATTGAACCTGAACCCGAGCCTCAACCAGCACCAGTGACAGTCTCCATACCCAAGCCTGCTCCCGTTGACCCTGATCTAATCGAAATCCTATCAACCCCCGAAGGAGCAAGGGTGATAATCGATGGTGAAGAGAGGGGAACAACTCCATTTAAATGGGACTCACCCAATCAGGGAGAGATACACGTGGAGATCGCAATGGATGGCTACATCTCCCAACAGAGAATCCTCAACTATATTGGCGGTGTGTTTCAGGGCTCCGTTGAACTTGACGCAGCAGCACCAGAACCGGAATCCAAACCGGAATCCAAACCGG
>SKJJ01000203.1 GCA_007115975.1 Chitinispirillum sp. | reverse complement strand
GGTTGGCTGGGGCCTGACCATAGGGGATTCGTTTGAAAGTTCCTTTATTGTTGCCACTGTGGATGCAGCGATAAGACAAGGAAGCAGAGATGTTGTTGAAATGGTTGATAACTGGATAGGTGATCACCGCCAATGGTATGAAGCGGAAAAAGAAAACCAGCAAAAAATTGCAAAGAGCACTAAAGTTAACTTCGGTTTGATGGTGGAGGGGTAATGGTCAGTCTCAGCATACATGAAACCTGCAGCGTTTTCAGAATTCTTGTAAAGTCAATTTCCGAACCGGGGCGGTTATGTACATTTGATTCATGCGGAATCGAATCCGACCTGCCTCTTATTTACCAATTGTGCAACACCTTGCTGGACAATGAAGTTAGTTTTTCGGTTATTGGGAAGATTGTTGAAGAGAGCTTTATCAATAGCATTACTGTTCTGTGTGGAGCATTATATACCGATGTCGATAATGCTCAGTATGTTGTTGTTTATGGTGGCAACAGTTATGGGTATCTTCAAAATGTATCCCGCGGCTGTCTCGAATACCCTGATACCGTAGCAACCGTCATATATTGTGTTGACGATCTTGGGCAGGAGAAGAAGATAAAACTTCGTCTTACCGGGCCGGGTATTGAGCGGGAGCGCATTATTGGTCTGGGGGGAGTCCCGTTATCCGAAATAGAGATGATTAATGCGATGAATTCCGATTTCCCGCTGGGAATTGATGTCATTTTCTGTGACAAATCGAGTGTTCTGTCAATTCCCCGTTCAACAAAACTGGAAATTTTAAAGGATTAGAAATGGGCTATGTTGCGGTTAAAGGCGGTAAAGAGGCTATAGAGAACTCTAATAGGGCACTTGATCTAAAAAGTCTTGATAGTGACTGTTGTTCCCTTTCCCTTGATCAGATAAAAAGCCAGCTCCATTTCCTTGTTGATAAAGTGATGAGTGAAGGGTCGTTGTACGATCCTGATTTGGCAGCGCTTGCTATTAAACAATCTGCCGGTGATGTCTTTGAAGCTGCTTTTATGGTCAGAGCCTACCGAGCTACGCTTCCAAGAATTGCCTCTTCAGTTGCGGAGAGTACAAAAGAGATGCGTGTTGTAAGAAGGATCTCTTCTGCTTTCAAGGAGATCCCGGGAGGACAGATTTTAGGACCATCAGCAGATTACTCACTGCGGTTGCTTGACTTTTCACTTTGCTGGCAAACGGCGGAAGAGCGTAAGCAGTTACTGAAGCATTTTTTGTCGGAAGCGGGGCTCAAAGAGGATGTTCCGGAAACGTTTCCCAAAGTTATCGATCTGCTCAGAAGTGAGGGACTTATAGTTTCTGAAGGCGCACTGGGAGGTAGAGAGCAGGCAATGGATGATGTGACACGGGAATCAATACAGTTTCCTGCATCGAGAAGTGCTGCACTGCAGACCATGGCAAGGGGAGAGTCCGGAGGGATGCTTGTGCTGGCATACTCCAATATGCGCGGCTACGGCTCAGCCCATCCTACCATTGGTGAATTGAGAGTCGGTTATGTTCCTGTAAAGGTTAAAAATCCTTTTACATCAGAAATTACTGTGGTTGGCGAAGTACCGGTTACTGAGGCTGAAATAATATCCGGTATAAGCAATGCCGAAGGTGAACCGAAATTTGAAGTGGGTTATGGGCTCTGTTTCGGGCACAACGAGACAAAGGCAATTTCGATGGCAATGCTTGATGTGGCAATGCGTGCAGAGAAGCCCAAATATCCATCGGAAGATCAGGAGTTTGTTTTGACACACATTGATGGAATAGAAGCCATGGGGTTTGCAAATCACTTCAAACTTCCTCATTACGTGACTTTTCAGTCGGAACTTGACCGGCTGCGCAAGTCGAAATCAAACTCAAAAAAAAATGAATTGTGACATGGTTAACGGGTATAATTTTGCATTTATAGATGAGAATGCTAAAAAAGAGCTGCGGAGAAAGATCCTCAAAGCTATCGCCATCCCGGGTTATCAGGTCCCGTTTGGTTCAAGGGAGATGCCTATTGCCAGAGGATGGGGAACAGGCGGTATACAGATCACGCTTGCTCTGATCGGTGAAGATGATGTATTGAAAGTGATCGATCAGGGCAGTGACGACAGTGTCAATGCGGTGAATATTAAAAAATTTATCACGAAAGTGACTTCAGTTACTATCACCAACAGTACAACTAATGCGACGCTTATTCAGACAAGGCACCGTATACCGGAAGATGACCTGAAAAACGGACAGATACTTATTTTTCAGGTCCCTATCCCTGAACCGCTTAGAATTGTTGAACATTCTGAGGCTCAGACCCGACGGATGCATGCAGAGGCAGACTACAGCGCAATGTGGCTCTACCTCTATGAAAGCATTGTAAAGTACAGGGAGATTACTATCGGGGCAGGGTATCCGGTTATGGTCAATTCACGGTATATGATGTCGCCAAGTCCTATTCCACGGTGGGATATAAAGAAGCTGCACATGTCTGAGTCCCTGATGCTTTTTGGGGCAGGAAGGGAAAGGCGTATATATGCAATACCACCCTACACCAGGGTTGAACCAATAGAATTTGACGACTACAAGTTCCGGACAGAAGAGTTTACCGGGCTGCATTGTGCCCAGTGTGGAAGCACCGATACCTATCTTGACGAAATGGTGAACAGTCAAAGTGGTGAAAGAGTCTGGATCTGTTCCGATACGTCACACTGCAGGAAAGTAAAGGATGGAATGCATTGAAGCCTGTTCTGAGTGTAAAAAATATTTACAAAATATATGGAGCAAGTTGTTTGCACTGCACCAGTTCCGAAGATGTGAACGGAAAATCGAACCAGTGCAGACATTGTGGGTCCATCATTTCCTGCCGGAATGTCTCATTTGATCTGTATCATGAGGAAGTGCTTGGTATAGTGGGGGAGAGTGGCTCGGGAAAAAGTACCCTGCTTAAACTTCTCTATTTTGAAGAGGACCCGACTTCGGGTACTATGCATATAAACCCTCTGAACTACAAGCAGTTTACCATCCCGGGACACTGTACCGATTTTCTCTTTGATGTTAATCTCTTCGGACTCAACTCGTTCAGAAAACGGCTTATCAGGAACCATCTGATGGGGATGGTGTATCAAAACCCTCATCTGGGGCTTAAACTTCACATTTCAGCTGGCGGGAATATTGGTGAAAGGCTTCTTATGGCCGGGTGCAGGAATATTGAACAGATCCGTTCAAGGGCACGGTTTCTCCTTGAGAAAACGGAGGTTGATGTCGAACGGCTGGATGATCTGCCACAGTATTTCAGTGGGGGAATGCAGCAAAGGGTTCAGATCGCAAAAGCCCTGTCAAACAAACCACTTCTGCTTTTTCTGGATGAGCCTACAACAGGACTGGATCTTTCTGTCCAGGCTAAGGTGCTTGATCTTATAAAAAGTCTGCAACGGGAGATGAATCTGACAACCATTATTGTTTCACATGACCTTGGCATTATCAAGCATCTTACCACCCGTACCATAGTTATGAAAAACGGGGTTGTAGTTGAATCCGGCTTGACTGATCAGATTCTTGAGGATCCTCAGCATGAATTCACTCAGCTCCTTGTCAACTCCACACTGTAAGGAAACGGATAATGAACCTGCTCCATGTTGAAAACCTTACAAAAATATTCAATATCCATATTTTATCAGATAAAATCATTGAGGGGTTTAGAGGTGTCTCTTTTTCTGTTCCCCAGGGTACATCTCTTGGCATTTCCGGCCCAAGTGGTACGGGCAAAAGTTCAGTTTTGAAGTGCATATACGGCACTTACATAACTACATCAGGTGCTATATGGTATGAGTCAGCCCAGTTTGGCAAGGTAAACATGGCAGAGGCTGAACCGAATGTTATCACAAGAATCCGCGAAAATGAGATAGGGTACATAACCCAGTTTCTCAAGGTGATCCCGAGGGTGACCGCACTTGATATCGTGTCTGAACCGCTGGTGCTAAAGGGGACAGACAGAGAGCAAGCCCGTGAGACTGCTGCAAAGCTGCTCCTGAAGCTGGGTATACCGGAAAAGCTCTTTGGTGCCTATCCGGCAACGTTTTCAGGCGGTGAACAGCAGAGGGTAAATATCGCAATGGCAGTAATAAAGGCTCCGCGCCTTCTTATACTTGATGAGCCAACGGCATCACTTGACATAAAAGCAACAGAGACGGTGCTGTCGGTCCTGGAAGAGCTCAGAGAAAAGGGAACAACCATGATCGGCATTTTTCACCAGCCCCAGATTCTTGAGTTGTTCTCAGACACCATTTACAAGATTTCTTCAATAGGAGGCCGGAGTTGAGCGGCAGTGAATTCAGGATTGTTAATGCAAGGGTGGTAACTGAAAATGAGGTGTTTCTGGATACCCAAATTGCGGTGAATGACGGCATTATTACTTATATAGGGAAAGAGACTAAAAACGATTCCCGAATAACTACGATCGATGCCGCTGGAAGATATGTAATACCCGGGTTTATTGATATGCACAGTGATGCAATCGAAAAGGAGATTGAGTGCAGACCCGGAAGTCTTCTGCCGGTGTCCCTGGCACTTGTTGAACTGGACAAAAAGCTTGCATCCGCAGGTATAACGACTATTTATCACTCCATTACCTATAGCAACACTCACAGGGAGCTTGTACGCTCCTTATCCTGTGCTGATGCTATGGTGACAGGAATTAGGGACCTCTCGAAGCGCTTATGTGTCAATACCAAAATACATGCACGATATGAGATAACCGATCATACTGCACTGCAAACAATCTGCAGTGGAATTGAGAACGGTTTATTTGATCTTGTTTCAATAATGGATCATACACCGGGACAGGGACAGTTCAATACCTTTGAGAAGTTCAGTAACTTTTATGCAAGCTACAATGATGAATCAAAAAGCGAAACCATAGAAAATGCGATCTCCGAAATTATTGCCGTTAAGGAGTCTGTAGGATTGAAGCATGTGGAAAAGGTGGCCAAATTATGCAAAAGGCACAATGTGGTTCTTGCAAGTCATGATGATGATACAGCAGATAAAATTGACTATATACATGAGTGCGGCGCTGCAATAACTGAGTTTCCGATGTCCTGGGAAGCGCTGGATGGTGCCAAGGGTAAGGGTATTATGGTTGCAGTGGGCAGTCCCAATATTGTACGGGGTAAATCACATAACGGTAATCTGTCTGCCGGGGAGATCATAAAAAGCGGTTATGCATCAATCGTCTGCAGTGATTACATCCCTTCAACGATGCTTCACGCACTGTATACAATTGTCAAAGAGAAAATGCTTCCCATGTGTGAGGCTGTTAAGCTCTTCAGTACCAATCCTGCTAAAGCTCTGGGCCTTTCGGGACATACCGGAAGTTTAAAAGCCGGCTTTGATGCAGACCTTGTGATTGTAGACCCGTTCTTTGACCTGCCACGGATAATGAAAACATTTGTAAAAGGTCAGGAGGTCTTTTCAACATGCATAAAATAGGCCTTAGAATCAAGGGCGTACGGCTTGATGATAACCCGCAGGAGTTTATTGAAGAATTGCGATCTGTTCAGTCTGTCGGTTTTAACTGTATCGAACTGCTCCCGGATGACTTCGATCTCATTCAATACGGATCTCTGGATATCGCATCGGCAAAAAAACTCCACTCTGTTATTGCTCCGTTTGGTTTTGCGGTTTCGGTGCACGTTCCGCTGCAGCTTAATCTGATGAACCGGGAGTGTCCGGGGGGGCATCAGAACGTGTTGAATGCCTGTCTTGAACTCTGTTGTGTATTGGAATCTGATATTCTTGTCTTTCACCCTGGCAGAATAGTCGATAATGTCGAGTTTCTAAGGTATGGAAAACCCGAGCAGTATTGGCATCTGTTGACTGATTTTCTTCACAAAGAGAATAAAATCCTTCAGGACTTGGCTGATCAATACCCCGAAATTACCATTGCCATTGAGAACTACCGGCCCTATGCGGACTATTCACCCTATTCACATGCAGAGTTTATTACTGAGCTGTTAAAGCAGGTAGAGGATATCGGAAGAGAAAATGTGAAGATGACGATAGATACAGGACACCTCAATCTATGCTCGTCATTTCACGGGTACGGGATTTTTGACTACATCGATGAGATTAAAGACCACATTGTGCACCTTCATCTTCATGATAACCACGGAATTGCAAATTTCTATACGGAAAAAGACAAATCGGCAATGCTTCCCTTTGGACGCGGCGATGAGCATCTTGTGCCCGGGTACGGAACTTTTCCGTTCAGAGAGTTTTTGACGAGAATTCAGCCCTATTCCGGTATGTATATGGTTGAACTGACAGGAAGATATTTGTACAGGAATAAGATTATTGAGGCGTTTGAAAAGATTACCGGGTTGCTTTAGGTGGCGAAATCTTAGGGTTTATAGATGCTTGAATCTATTCCGCTCACACTGAATCCCGACGTAAAGTCGGGACTCAGTGTGAGCGGAATAGGAGTACGGGTTTTCACACCATAACTTATCCCATACTGAAAGTATGGGGTTTTCGAATAAGTCGCTCGAAGTATTTCTAATGCCCCTGAGAAATAAAACAGCACCATTTTAGTTACAGACCAGACTACAGGAGCACCATGGTAATCCGCGAAATAGCCGAAAGTGATCTGCAAACCATACTCGATATGTATGGGCTTCAAGATATGGATGATGCAGACGTATTGTCCTTTGAAGATGCAAAGAGTATCTGGCACAGGATGGACGCCTATCCTTTTCATAAAATTTTCATTGCACTCAGTGATACTATGCCCGTGGGGAGCTTTACGCTTACATTAATTGACAACATTACTAAAAGCGGAAGAAAAACAGCACTCATAGAGAACGTTATAGTGGTGCCGGAGGCCCGGTCTTCGGGAGTAGGCAAGGGGATGATGCAGTTTGCAATGGATAGGTGCAAAGAAATGGGGTGCTGTAAGGTAGTGTTGTCCAGCAGTCTGAAAAGAACCAGGGCTCATGAGTTTTATGACCGGCTTGGTTTTGAAAGACACGGTGTCAGTTTCAGAATTCTATGGGAATAGGTGGTTTGTAAAGTGTCCTGAACACTTCGATTCCGGCGGACCTTCACTCCCTTCGACCAAGCTCAGGACAGGCAGTGTGAGCGGAAGGAGAACATGAATCCAGTGTAAAGTTGCATTTACACCCATTGAAGTGAACACAAATAACAGCAAACAGGGAGTAAAAAAAAATGGTATATATTGAAAGTCAAAACATCCCGGAAGAAAAGTGCTTGTCAGAACAGCCGCTGATCGACCCAAGCTGTGTAATCTCAAAAAGCAGTTTCGGTTCCTATACGGAAATAGGTAAAGAGTGTTCGATAGAATCCAGTACGGTGGGTGATTTCAGCTATATCTGCGACAACTGTGTTGTGATGTGTGCTGATATAGCAAAATTCAGTAACATCGCCTCTAATGTCAGGATCAATCCGGGT
>SKJJ01000163.1 GCA_007115975.1 Chitinispirillum sp. | reverse complement strand
TTGTATGGGGTACGGTGAATATCGTTCTGGCCTTTACTTTCATGTCGTTTATGAATTTCAGGCTTACACTGGTGGTGGGGGCCGTTGCACCGCTTTTAATCTCTACAGCCCTGTTTTTCAAGCGCCGCATCATTACCGAGTTCAGAAAGGTTCGTGCTATCAATTCGCGTATAACTCAGGCCTTTAGTGAAAATATTGCCGGAGTGAGAGTGGTCAAGGCGCTCAATCGTGAAGAGAAAAACCTCAGCAGTTTTCAGAACATGACACAGGATATTCACCGGGCTTCTTTCAGAGCCGGCTGGTTATCGGCACTCTTTTTACCCCTTGTCCAGTTTGTCACCACTCTGGGGGTAGCCGCGGTTCTTCTGGTCGGAGGTTGGCAGCTCATGGATGGACTGCTTACTCCCGGGGAGTTCAGGGCATTCATCGGTTATATCACTTTTATGATGTGGCCGGTACTGGATCTTGCACGGGTGATGGGGGAGATGCAGCAGTCGGTTGCAAGTGCTGAGCGGGTTTTCACCCTGATGGATACAAGTTCCGAAATAACTGACAGACCGGGAGCATTGATTAAGGCATCGTTTACAGGACGCGTGGAGTTTAAAAATGTCAAATTTCACTATAACAGCGACAATCCTGTTATAAAAGAACTCAACCTTACGGTCGAGCCGGGTCAGATGGTTGCTCTCATTGGTGAAACGGGTGGAGGAAAATCAACCATTGTAAATCTTGTGGCCCGGTTTTATGAGCCTGTTTGCGGCCAGATACTCTTTGACGGTACCGATTATCGCGATTACACCCAGGCGGCCTTGCAGAGCAGGATCGGTGTGGTGCTGCAGCATCCTCATCTTTTTTCTGGAACCGTAAGGGAAAACATCCTTTACGGAAACCCTGAAGCAAGTGAGCAGCAGATAACCGATGCAGCGATAATGGCAAGGGCACATGAGATCATTCTTGCCCTCCCCGGAGGATACGATGCAGAAGTGGGTGAAGGAGGCGGAAAACTCTCTATGGGGCAACGGCAGCTAATCAGTTTGGCGAGGGTTTTTGTATCCGATCCGGACTTTATCATTATGGATGAAGCGACAAGTTCCATTGACTCACTCACAGAGCATCTGATTCAGGAGGGGATTGCCACGCTTCTCAAGGGGAGAACCAGCTTTGTTATCGCTCACCGGCTCTCTACCATTCGCAATGCCGACCGTATCCTGGTAATAGAGGGGGGAAGGATTGTTGAGGAGGGGAGTCACGGGGTGTTGATTAAAAACAGGGCAAAGTATTTTTCTCTGTACGCAAGTCAACTACGGGGCGAGCGGGCTGCAGCTCTTGGGTTTTGAGAGGCTTTTTTGTCTCCCCGAGTGCAGGTCTTCCTGCGTATCGACTTGTAATGAAAGCTACACCATACCGCTCCCTGAGTAAGCTGGTCTTCCAGCTGTATTGAAGGGAGACTGGCTGCGGTTAAACCTCTTTCAGTCTGTTCCCTGTTTTAGGGGACGGACTGCTTTTTTTGTTAATGAACGACAGGCGGGATACTTAAGGAGATAGATAATTGGGGACTTTTTGGGTGCGCCCGAGGCGTTTTATGAACAACTTTGGGCATATAAAGAGGCCTGTGTCTGCATACGCAATTATTGCGCTGTTAAGAAAGTCAAAACATGCCCTGCAGGCGGCGGATATTGTGCCCAGGCAGTCTGAGCGCAGCATCTGCGTTATTACCGGTCATTTACCAACCATTAACCACCGTATTATAAACCCCGCCTGGCAGGCTGGGACCCATATCCAAATCCCGCCTAAACCCTCTTCTGCGCTTCTTTCAGCTGCCCCATTGCTATGTCAAGCAACCGGTAGGTATCTTCAATTCTGTCAAAGGACTTATGGACCCAGCTTGATCCCCAGTAGAAATTGCAGCTCGTTTCGGCTTCCAGCAGTGCATCGTAGGCATCGAAGACTAACTGTTTTATCTCTTCGGGATTACTCAGAGCAACTGAATAGTTGTCAAAGGCTCTTTTTACATCCTGATAATACCTGCTTGCATTTCTTATCTCATCAAATCCTTTTTTCTGCAGAAGGGAACCGGTCCACTGCATAAAATCCCCGCCCCAGTGTTCACCGGTATTCCACGCCCCGGGATAGACTTCTACCTCCCCTTGTGGTGGGTGTTTGCTCAGGTATTCGCTTATGTTTACCGGTGTATAGCCAAGGGTTCCAGCTTTGAAACGATTTAGTATGTCAAGATAATAGCCCCAGAAACCTGAGAGAACATCGGTTGTGCGGAACCATCCACCGTTTTCTCCATCGGTCCAGGTGGTTACCAGTGCAGGGAAATCGCACCATTTCGTGCGCTCAATGATCTCATTTTGAAACCAGGACGGATCAAGCCCCGACTCCTGTGCATCGGAAAGCTCCCTGTCTCTTGGAATGATGATGATCTCCTCACCGCCGTAGCGGGCGATGTGTGGTTTGTAACGCTGTTCCTCCCAGCGCATGACCCCTTTGGGTTTTATGTACCAGCAGTCTACCAGAACGTAGTTGTAGCCATGTTTTTTGAGCATGGGGATCATCTCCATACTGAAACCCATCTCCGGGGGCCAGAATCCGTTAAAGGTCTCTCTGCCAAGCATATGTTTGCCAAGGCCAAGCCACCACTGTGTCTGAGCATCCCAGTCGGATTCAGGGATAAGGGGATAAACCGGATGATAGAGGCCACTGCCCAAAAACTCTATAGTTGATTTTCGGTACCGTTCCATGAGATCAGCGATATCTGCTACGTTCTTAAAGGCTTTGCGAATGGCGGGGTCTTCAAGCTGCTTGAGAAGTGTTCCGGAGAAACTCAGATGCAAACGGGCCACATCCTCGAACCCCTCAAGCATGCGGGTGGTGCGGTCGTAACACCACAGTATCTGTTTAGCCTCCCAGTTTTCACCGGAGTTATAGATGTCCATCAGGTTTGTTAACGGCTGATGAAAGTGTAGTCCTAAAGCATGGTAGATTGGAGCCATAATGTTTCCCGTTTATTTGTTAAAGCTTACCTGAACTGAGCTGTGGTCAAATTGCGTTTTTCATGTGTTATCTGCTTTTACCACTCTTTGAGAGAGCAAATGTAGATGGTAAGAGAACAGCACAATTGATAATTGCCAACGAATAATATAATCTGAACCATTAGTCTGGTCAAAGGATAATTGTTTGGGACTCGGGATATGGCCCCTTGTCCTTACCGATTTGCAGGTGCCGGGACCGGGATCTCGTTTGATTTTTTTTCTTCAATTACTGAAAAAGAAACGGTTTAAACGCTCAGTGTATTTCTACATTTTTTGTTGGGTTTAGGACTATCAATTCTTTGTAATGTATGCTGTCTGTTAAGAAATTACTACCCAAAACCCCTGCCCACCCTCTAAAACTCTAAAATTTCCCTAAGTAGTACCCAGCAATACACTATTTTACATCACGCTTTTGGTACTGCTCACAAAGAGCTCTTTAATGAACATAGAACATCGCAGGATTCAACAGATATGACCACAGATAAAAACCCGAATAGATCAAAAGTATCCGTCCAGGAAATTCAAAATTGCATTCTAACGCTCGAAAAGCTGGTTGAAAACAGCGCGCAGCTTGCTCAACTATCCCCACAACAGCGGATCGCTCTAATGACGGTGAGCGGACAACTGTCGCGCCCTCTCAGAGATGAATTCAGAAAGCGAAACAAAGAGGAAAAGGCCCTTAAAAAGAGTGCTGCAATTGAGCGCGAGCGCAAAGCCAGGGCTCTGACCGGGATTCGCGCAGCGCGTCAGAGTGCGGTGTTCGAAGCACCTGCGCAGATCACCTGTTCAAATCATCAGCAACATTTAGAACCAGTTACATTGAAAAAGCCGCGCACGTGTTATATATGTAAAGCTGGGTTTTCTCATTTGCACTTTTTTTACGATTCGATGTGTATGAGCTGTGCTGATTTCAATTACCAAAAACGATTTCAGAGTGCACCTCTGCACGGGAAAGTTGCACTTATCACCGGTTCCCGTTTGAAGATTGGCTATCAGGCTGTGCTAATGATGCTGCGTGCAGGGGCGAAAGTTATCGCAACAACACGGTTTCCGGTAGATTCGGCATTGAGATTTTCCGGCGAAAAGGACTACTCTTCATGGAGTGACAGGCTCCATATTTATGGGCTTGATTTAAGACATACTCCCAGTGTGGAACTGTTTTGCAGCTACATTGAACAAACCTATGAGCGTCTCGATATCTTGATCAGTAACGCGGCCCAGACCGTTCGACGACCTCCGGGGTTTTACTCTCATCTCATGGAAAATGAGAACAGAGCGATTGAGGATATCCCGGATAATGCCCGGTCACTTCTTTTGCACTATGATGCACTCAAGGCAAAATTCCTTCCATCTTCAAAACACGATACGATTAATGCTGAATCACTCCCCGTCTCCTGGGATGGAAAACTCCCTGGAATTGGTATCAGCTCATCAGCGAAACTTTCTCAAATCCCCTATTCATACGACACCTCCCTTGTGTCGGCAGACGTTTTCCCTCAGGGGGCACTCGATGCTGATCTGCAGCAGGTTGATCTGCGTACAAGTAACAGCTGGCGTCTGCGCCTGGGTGAAAGTGAAATCCAGACAGTTGAAATGCTCGAAATTCAGCTTGTAAATGCAATCGCACCATTTGTCATGTGCAACCGGCTCATACCTCTCATGAAAAGGGACAACACGGGGCAAAAACATATCGTAAATGTATCCGCTATGGAGGGGAAATTCCTTCGTTTCAAAAAAGGTGATCGTCACCCTCATACCAATATGGCCAAAGCCGCACTGAATATGCTAACCCACACATCTGCAAGCGGACTTGAAAAATATGGGATATTTATGAATGCGGTTGATACCGGCTGGGTTACCGATGAGGATCCAGCTGTACTTGCAAAGCACAAACAGGATGTTCATGACTTTCAGCCGCCTCTTGATATTGTTGACGGAGCGGCCAGGATCTGCGATCCGTTTTTTGATGGTATACTAACAGGTAAGCACTGGTGTGGGAAGTTTTTGAAGGATTATTTTCCCATTGATTGGTGAGTGTTTTGGTATATAGTTCCTGTTCAGAATATACATAAGAGAAAGATCCGTCATTCCTGCGTATCTCGACTTCGCTCGACAACCAGGCAGGAAATGGTAAAAAACTATAAATGTTTGTGCGATTTGCCTCTCCGATTCTGGGCGCAGTCCTATTCTTTTACTCATCCTGTATTTTAATAATATCCTCCTGTTTTCCGATGACCTCGAGAATATCTCCCTTTTTTATAATGTAGTCAGGAGGTGGTAAAAAAGTATCTACCGTTTCCTTCGATTTTTTGATAGCGATTATGAATATATTATACTTGTTTCTGATGTGCAAATTTACAAGTGATTGATCAATGAAATGTGATGGCGCAGTTATGTCGCTTATACAATAACCTGTACTCAGGGTAATAAGATCTATAAGATTCGGGTTAATTATTTGTAATGCTACCCGCTGGGCAGTTTCTACTTCTGGAAAAATGATATGATGAGCTCCTATTGATCTTAAAATTTCGGCATGTTCATCAGTACTGGCTTTTGAACGTATAATGGGCACTCCAAGCCTCTTGAGGTATAGAGTACATAGTATACTTGCTTCAAGATCTTCACCAATACTAACTATTGCTTCATCTATCTCGTCAGAAATAACAGCAGAGACAGCATTAAAATCTTTAACATCGATAGAAAGTGCTCTCTGTACATAATCACTAATTGAATCAACGCGCGAAATATCATTATCAATTGCCAGGACTTCAGAATTTTTTGAAAGAGCACGTGCTAAACCTGAACCAAAAAAACCAAGTCCAATAATGCATATATGTTTTCTACCTTTTTTCATCCTACCATAATCCTTCCTTCAGGGTACCTTATTGTTGTTTTTTTTCTAAGCATCAGCACTATTATAGTCAATGGTCCGATGCGACCAATATACATGGTTATTATAATCCATAATTTTCCCAGTAAATTCAGTGAGGAAGTTATACCGGTTGATAACCCTACAGTTCCAAAAGCTGAAATTTGTTCAAAAAAAATATCTTCAAAGCTCATAGTGCTACTTAAATGTTGTGTTGCAAGGAGTATGAAAGTACCAATAATATTCCACCAGATTGAAATTCCGATAATAGTTGATACTCGTCTTGTGATTTCTTGTGGAATATACCTGCCAAACACATTCGTTCCATATCCTTCGTGAAGACGTGACCACATTTGGCTAATCCAGAGACTGAACGTAGTTGTTTTGATTCCACCAGCACATGAACCAGGTGAACCACCAATGAACATAAGAACAATTAAGATGAGAATGGAAACACTTGGCAGATTACCTATTTCAATAGTATTAAACCCCGCAGTTCGAGCTGTTACAGATTGGAAAAATGAAATTGAAATTCTTTGAAAGATGCCATAATCAGAATTAAAGCTGAAGACAAATAGAAAAATTGTTCCGATAATGATCAAACCGAGAGATGTGAGGATTACAACTTTGGAATGAAGGGAAATCCTGTTGATCTTATAAGATTTACTAGTCTTGTTTTTGATGAATCTCCCTATGTCATCAAGGACAGGAAAACCGATTCCTCCAATAATTATTAGAAAAATAATAGTCGCAATAATGATAGGATTATCTCTAAACCCAATAAGGCTATCACTATATAAAGAGAATCCGGCATTACAAAATGCCGATACAGAATGAAAGACCGCTGACCATATTGCGCTTTGAGGGTCTGCTTTTGGTAGAAAACCAATAAACAGTAAAACTGCTCCAATTAATTCAATTATCATTATAAGGCTTATAATTCTAAACAATATGGGTTTAAATTCAGATGCGAAATTGTTCTGAATTATTGAGCTACTCGTAGCCTCTTGTGCACGCAAAGAAAGGCGTATTCCAAGTATGTGAAAGGCTAATGCAGCAAAGGTCATTATACCTATTCCGCCAAATTGCATTAAGATAAGGATAACAGCTTGCCCAAATAGCGTAAATGTTGTACCAGTATCAACAACGACAAGGCCAGTAACACAAGTTGCGGAGGTAGAAGTAAAAAAAGCGTCAATAAATGTAATGCCGCTAATAGTTGAAAACGGGAGAGTAAGTAAAATCGTACCAATTAGAATCATAGCCAAAAATGATGTCGCAAGAAAAGCTTCTGGTTTTGTTTTGCGCAGGAGCTTATTTAAATCGAAATTCAATTTTTTCATATTAGTTATCTTGTATTAGCTGAGGATTCCATACTCTGAGAAATTACCAACAAAAATAGTTTAATTTGAATTGAAAAAACGCATTTTTATTCCTCGCGCCCTCTTATTTCCGAGACAAACTGGCATTGCACACAAGATAAAGCAACAACTTTTCTGTAAATTCGACATTAAGCAGTTCCCATTATGTTTACATTTTGATATACACTCTTCCGGTTTCCCACTCTTCGGATATTTCAGATAGCAATGCAGATAC
>SKJJ01000077.1 GCA_007115975.1 Chitinispirillum sp. | reverse complement strand
CACTTCATCAGAATACACTTCATCAGAATACACTTCATCAGAATACACTTCATCAGAATACACTTCATCAGAATACACTTCATCAGAATACACTTCATCAGAATACACTTCATCAGAATACACTTCAGTATTGTCCTCAGTGTACCCGTCTACCAGTTCATCTGTATCAATTTGCTCAATAACACCACTCTGTTCCCCCGTGACCGGGGCCACCTCCAGAGGCAGCCCTGCAGAAACAGCAATTGCACCGGAAAAGACCAAACAACATAAATATGCACTACATTTCATAATACCTCTCAATAGTTGTTTTATAAATCTATATTCCGAACACCCATCCCGCATGCTAACCAGAAAAAATTCAGGATGTTTATTGAGCACCTGAACCGAAAGGTGAACTGTTCCCAATCGGCCAGGAGCTCTGCATGCCACAACTACCGGTAACTGCAAAGAGCAGCAATTCAGCTCAGGGTTACCGTATACTTTTTGAGTACGCTCAGGAGTTTTTGTTTATTGTCTTCTCTCATATCCACCAGAGGGAGACGAACCGTTCCTGCAGCTAATCCGTAGTGATTCATAGCATTTTTAACCGGTACCGGGTTACTCTCCAAAAACATACTTTCGGACAATTCAGCCAGCTCTTCATGGATCTTCAGAGCCTCAGAATGTTGCCCCTTTAAGTAAAGGTCTATCATAGCACTCATTTTATCAGGAACGATATTACCCACAACCGAAATCACTCCCTTACCCCCAACAGAGAGTATTGGCAGCGTTAGCCCATCATCACCGGACAGGATGTCTAAACGCCCTGCACATCTTCGATGTATTTCAGAAACCTGAGGAACGTTACCACTGGCTTCCTTAACGGCGGCAATATTTTCGAAATCGCAGAGTTTTTCCAGAGTCTCAGGTAAAAGATTAATTCCGGTTCTTCCTGGTACATTATAGACCACAATAGGGATTTTAACAGCTTGAGAGACCGCTTTGAAGTGTTGATATAACCCTTCTTGAGTGGGCTTATTGTAATAGGGGGTGATACAGAGAATTGCATCAGCGCCTGATTTTTCAGCATGCTTTGCCCCTGCCACAGCTTCGGATGTATTATTTGAACCAGCACCAGCAATCACCGTAACTCTGCCTGCAGCCTGATCAATTGCAATATCAACGACGTGATTGTGCTCATCCCAGTTCAGAGTAGCAGATTCACCGGTAGTTCCACAGGGAACTATCCCTGCCACCCCTTTTTTTATCAGAAATTCTATATTGGACCTGAGCCCCTTTTCATCTACTTTATCATCACTGGTAAAAGGGGTTATAATCGCCACATAACAACCTTGAAACTTCATAGTACAGACTCCTTACATCGGTAATCGAATTAAAAAAACCACTAATTATAAAAAATGCCGGGTATGGAAAGTTAGTTCACATGCCCGGCAAAATGTAAAATAGACAGTATCGGGCTATTGTTCCTCTTTAACCACCCAGACCTTCACTTTAGCGTAAACATCCTTGTAGAGATTGATTTTAACAGAGTATACCCCCAACTGTTTTATCGGCTCATCAAGCTCAACAGCTCTCTTCTCAATATCAAAGCCCTCTTTTTTAATGATATCGGCAATATCCTGAGCAGTCACTGAACCAAAAATCTTTTCATCCTCCCCAACCTTAACCGGCATAGTGCAGGGGATTTGCTCAATTTTCTTTGCCAACTGCCGCGCTTGCTTGAGTTTTTTCTCTTCCCGCTTTTCAGCAGAATTTTTGGCCTGCGCCACAATTTTCTTGTTACCCTCAGTAGCCGGCACAGCGATCCCCGAAGGGACAAGGAAATTTCTGCCATAGCCGTCTTTGACAGTAACGACGTCCATTGCCTTACCGAGCTTTTCATAATCCTTCATAAGAACTAATTGCATAATTGCTCCTCCAGTTTAGGCCCCGGAGGGCTCTATTTGATATTTTCTGAAACAAAAGGGAGCAAAGCCAAGTGACGTGCTCTCTTTATTGCTGTAGCCAATTTTCTCTGATTTTTAGCAGTTACCCCTGAAAGTCGGCGTGGGACGATTTTTCCTCTTTCAGTGATAAACCTGCGAATAACAGCAACGTCTTTATAATCTGGTTCAACTTTATTCTGCTCAAACCAGCAAACCTTTTTCGCTCTTCTTTTAACAAATGCCATACAGATTTCTCCTGTTTTCAGTTATTCTTTGCTCGGTTCCGACGACTCAACAGCTTTTTCCTGCGCAACCTTCTCCGACACCTCGGTCTCTTTTACCCTGCGAGCAGCTGCAGCTTGCTTAAGTGCTTCGTTTTTCAGATTACGCAACACGGTCATAATTCTAAGCACATTTTCATTAAGCTTGAGATGCTTTTCCAAAGCAGCTGGAACTTCGCCCTCAGCTTCAAAAAGAAATAGCACATAAAACCCTGAACGTTTCTTCTTTATTGGGTAAGCAAGAGCCTTCTTACCCCACTGATCAGCTTTCTCAAAATCGGCATTGGCAGAGAGAAACTCCTCTATCTGTTTTTGCTCCTTTTGAATCACGTCATCTGAAAGTGTTCCGTCAAACACTATCACCGACTCATAATGTCTCTTCACTAAAAACCTCCTGTGGTCGTTTGACTCCCCATTTAAAACAGGGAGCAGGATTAAAAAAAAAATCAATCTATTACAACTGAATTGAATCTATTCATAGCTTGATCAATACCGTTATCCAGATAGTAGCGAACAGCCTTGACCGTTTCAGGAATAAGCTTTTGCAGAATTTGCTCTTCCTGCTCAGAAAACTCTCCCAAAACGAAGTCTATGACAGCAATTTTTGGGGGAAGAGGTCCGACACCTACCCTTAAACGGGGATATTGCGTACCGGCAAGTGCAGCAATTGACTTAAGTCCGTTATGCCCCCCATGTGAACCGCCCTTTCGAAAACGAACCGTTCCAAAGGGAAGATTAAAATCATCTACCACTACAAGACATTCAGAAAGGGACACCCCGTAGAAATTGAGACTATCTCTTACTGCCTCGCCACTTCTATTCATAAATGTTTGGGGCTTCACAAGCACTGCAACCCTGTTAGCCAAAGAACCCCATACCAGTAAAGAATTGGCGACGCCCTTTACCACACACTTTTTCTCCAAATCACCTTCAAGGGCATCGATAATTCTGAAACCGATATTGTGTCGGGTGTTGTGATATTTTTCACCCGGATTCCCCAAGCCAAATAGTACCATCTGTGGTTTGGGAACAGATCTCTTTACCGGCAACAATTTTCCAAAGAGCTTAACAATATTCATCCTGGGAGATTCTTAACTCTTTTCGGAATCTTGACCTGCCGTCTCTTCTCCTTCTGTGACCTTTGCAGCCTCACGGGAAGGAGGTGTAACCATAGCAAGTACTTCTTCAGGTGAATCCTTGATAACAATATTGGTAAGAGCCACATCACTAACATGTATAGAGTCACCGACTTTTAATTTTGTCACATCAATGGTGATATTTTCAGGAATATTTGTGGGTAAACACTCGATAAGAACCGTCTTAACCGGATGCCCCAAAACACCATTATCCATTTTAACCCCAACAGGTGTCCCAACGGTCACAATCGGCACATCGACAGTCACCTTGTGATCCATAGATATTCTGAGAAAATCGATGTGGGTAAACACACCACTTTTGATTACGTTTCGTTGGATTTCACGAATAACTGCAAATGAAGAGCCTTTTTCCAGACCCAGATCAATAACATGAGTAAGCTGTTTTGCTCTTGCCAGTGCTCTGAATTCTCTTTCCGAGACCTCAATTTTTTTTGATTCTTCCCCCATACCATAACAGATAGCGGGAATCCACCCCTGCGCACGGGCTTTCCGTGTATAGGACTTTCCGGAACCACTCCGCTCGCGTGCCTGCAAATTAATTACATCCAAAAGTGCAACCTCCTCGGATAAACACTACATATGATTATCGTAATAAAAAAAATGGCTGGGGCGGAAGGATTCGAACCTCCGAATACATGGACCAAAACCATGTGACTTGCCACTTGTCGACGCCCCAACAAAAGTCAATAATAACTGCTTAAAATATATTATGTGCAGGCCGGAAAAGAATATTTATTCAAAAATGAAGAAATTACAACGCAGCACTCCAATTATCCAGCTTCAAAAACATCTCCTGTATCAACTAAAGCCATCTTTTTATCGTCTTCACTGTCCGCACCATCCCACTTACCAATCTCCGTTTCAAAGGCATCAAGCACCTTATCCTCAATGGCTTTTCTCATCTCATTGTTAATCGGATGAGCTAAGTCCTGAAATGAGCCATCCCGCCTGCGACGACTGGGCATTGAAACAAAATACCCCTGAGAACCATTGATCACTTTAAGCCCCCGTACAACAAAGCAGTTATCGAGAGTTATGCTTGCAAAGGCTTTGAGCTTCTCTTCATTTCTTAGCGTTATACGAACTTCTGTGATCTCCACAGTAAGCCTCCTGGTTGTATGTGTCTTTTGATGGGAAAGACTGTATAATATAAATATAAACAGAATTTTTTCTTTTGCCAATATTTATTTGAATTATCGAACAAAACAACAAATTTGAAAACCGTACCCTTTTCACGCTTTGCATTATATACTACTTAATAACACCATTGGTTTCATATATTTTTACAAAGTGGTTTCATCTGAGATTTATCGTTAGGGAGCGCAAACAAGATGGCTGTAATTACGATACTGGAACTGTTTTCCCTGCTCTGTGGACTTGCACTCTTTCTTTACGGAATGCAGCAGGGAGAAAAGAACCTCCGCAGAATAGGAGGTTCGGACATTAAAAAAATCATCGGCATAATATCCCGAAATCGTTTCAGCGCCTACCTGGCAGGTTTTTTTACCACCATTCTCACCCAGTCCTCTTCTGCAACCACTGTAATGCTTGTGGGCTTGGCCAGCGCAAAACTAATGACCTTTGGACAATCGCTTGGGATGATCCTTGGCTCTGACCTGGGGACCACAATCACGGTACAACTCTTTGCCGTTAAATTCTATGAAATTGCCCCCCTGTTAATAGCTGCCGGTTTCTTTACCTCCATGTGCACCAAATCTGAAAAATTTCAAACATACGGAAAGCTGACACTCGCATTCGGCTTTGTGTTTTTTGGAATGGGTTTGATGGCAGAATCGGTAATTCCTCTTCGTTCTCACCCCGTCTTTGAGCATTTACTGCTTAAAAGCTTCAATAACCCCTGGTGGGGACTTTTCACCGGAACTGTTTTTACTGCAATTATCCAAAGCAGTGCAGCCACCCTTGCTATAGTGATTGCACTGGCAGGTACATTTCAAGGCGCCGGGTGGACCCCCGGGCTAGCAGATCTTCTCCCGCTTGTACTGGGAGCGAACCTGGGGACATGTGCAACGGCCCTTATCTCCACATTCAAAGCAGATAGCGAGGGGGTACGGGTAGCCTGGGCCCATTTTTACTTTAAACTGATCGGGACCTTATTGGCCTTTCCTGCAATCTGGATCCTCAAAGCCATGCCCGAATTGGCACAAGGGTCAGCAGCTTTCCAAACAGCCCTTTTGCATACACTATATAACGTTTCGATCTCAGCAGTCTTTCTCCCTTTTCTCAAACCATTCGAGAATTTTATCTTCCATATTACCAAAGGTTCAGATTCAGCATCAAAACAAAAATACCAGATAAATTATCTTCACGACAACCTTATCACGTTACCCACCCTCGCACTAAACCAATCAGTCAATGAGATATCACGAATGTCCGAAAAGGTGATACAAATGACCGACAACTGCCACAAGCTGATTCAGAACTACAGCTGGGGACTTAGCAGGGCCATTGCAGAGCAGGATAATGAGGTTGACTTTCTCCATGAAAACATCGTTATTTTCCTAACCCACATATCACACGAAGAGCTCAACCCCGAACAGGCCAAAAATGCGTATAAACTGATAATGGTCACCACCGACGTCGAACATATTGGTGATATAATCTCCAAACGAATCATTGAACTTACCAATAAGATACGGTTCAGTCCCCAGCCGCTTTCAGAAGAGGGAGCAGATGATATCAGTTGTTTCTTTTCCCAATCATCAAGACTGTTCAAAGATATCTCTGCAGCATTTCTTAATGACGACCATGAAAAAGCACACCTAATATTCAACCGTAAACATCAGGTCAGAGCAGAATTTGACCAATACGTTGACAGACATTTACAGCGGCTGTACATAAAAAAACCGGAATCAATAGAGACCACTTCAATTCATATAGATTTGCTCGAAGAGATTCAGCGCATTAACCATCTTTCATTTAGAATTGCTGCCCATATTCTGGAGATTCACAGGGCAGAATGATCTGTATCACCGAGTAACCTCCACAATTGCATCATATAAAGCAGCGGTGTTCCCTTTAAAGTAAATTTCCAACCCGCACAGATCAGCATTGCACAGATCGGTCTTCTCAAAGCCAGACACAAGAATGACCTTTAAACCGGGAAATTGATGTGCTTTTTTCACAAAATCCAGGCCAGACATCCCCGGAAGGGAAATGTCAACAATAGCGACATCAGGAGCTATCTTTTCCATTTGATCAAGCGCATCTTCAGCCATTTCAAACTCTGCAGAAACAGTAACATCCTTTATATCCTTTAGCCAACATCGGTAGATAAACCTCCAGGTTTCTTGATCTTCAATCAGGACTATTTTTTTTGAGTCACCCATAAAGCTCCCATCCTATAGTTTTGATCTTTAATCTTTATTGCGCTTTCTAAAAAGGTATTCAGCCCCTATTTATGGTTTATTGATGCAGAAGCAGAAGGTACTTCCTTTCCACGGTGTACTTTCAACCCAAATCTTTCCATTATGCATTTCAACAATCTTTTTTACGATAGTCAAGCCTATGCCGGTGCCGGGAAAATCCCTCTCGCAATGCATGCGCTTGAACGGAAAAAAAACAGCATCTGCATGTTGCATATCAAAACCTACACCATTATCACGGACATAACAGATGCATTTTTCATTATCTGTTACTCCAAACTCGATTTTTGCCTCTGAAACATTGGCAGAAAATTTCCATGCATTTTCAATCAAATTTGATAGTGCAGTACCCACAAGATCAAGATCACCATATATTTCTACCCCCTCAGCAACCACCGTTTCAATACTGTTGTCCGGGTTGGCCATCCTCAGTCGATCCATTATCTCCCCTGCCATGGCACTGAGATTTATGGGTTGCCATTTCACCTCCTGAAGAGGCAATTTGATTAGCTCAAGCAGTTTTTCAACATTGCTGCTCGCCTTCTCAAGGCTGCTCATAATTCTTGTAACGTATTCACCTGTTGGGGAATCGGATTTTCCACTTGAACAGTTCAGAGTAACACTGACTAAACTTTTTATTGCACTGATTGGAGCATATATATCATGCGATATTGAACCGGCGAACATTCGCTGATCGCTTTTAATCACAGACAATTGGTGAGCAAGTTTTTTTTGCTCTGTACAGTCCACAAAAACCATAGCGATAGTTCCTTCGCCAAGAGTGGTGCGAAAAACCCGGAAGTATCGATCGATTCGGTTTAGATACATTTCGCTGCAGGTTTGACCGGTTGGGGATGTTATACATTCCGTACGTAGTAACTTATCGTCGGATCGACACTCATAGCGGCCTTTAGACATGATGCTTGTATAGGTTTGACCAATAATATCATCAGCTTTCAAACCAACCACATTTTCGAAACACCTGTTTACACTCACAAATACCAGGTCATTCACATTCGTATCTTTATTGTTCACCACTTTATACACTGCAGCTCCAAAAGGCAGTGTGTCAAAAAAGATACGGTACTGTTTGCTTGTTTCAATGAAAACGGATTGTTTTAAAGCCCTGTTATCGGGAGGCGGCACTCCTCCACGACAGGCCTTTCTCAGCATACGCAGACAATCACCAGCTTTACGAAATACTATACCAGACATCACCATATCCTCCGAAGCTGTTTTCGGCCGTTATGCCCCGTAAGTAAACATTATAGCTTTTGTATATGTTTCATAAACACATAGGGGGTAAACGGTTTTCTGATAAAAGAGTGTTGCGGAATTACTGTTTTTAATTCATCAGGAACAGATTGTCCACTCATCCAAAAAATACTCATATGAGCATCTAAACCCACCACCTGATCCACGAACAGTTGAGGAACCATCCCAGGCATATTGACATCAACAAGGATACATTTAATCTTCTCCAGATGAGCTGCAATCCAATCCAAAGCAGAACTTTCATCCGGAAATTCAACGGTATCATAGTCATAATGGCGAAGTACTTCCATACAGAAACCGCGTATAGCCGGTTCATCATCTATAACAACCACGGTACCTTTTTTTTCCGTCCCCTTAGAGCTACTTGGAACAGAATCTACCAGCGGCAACTCCATCTTAAAGGTTGTACCATCACCGGGGCGGGAATCTACTTTTATGGTTCCCTTGTGAGATTTAACAATTCCATACACAACCGACAATCCTAAACCTGTACCGCCGCTCTCTTTTTTAGTGGTGAAGAAGGGGTCGAAGATTTTTTCGATAAGATGCGGTGCAATACCTGCGGCGTTATCTTCAACCTCTATTCTCACCTTCTCTCCGTTTTCTGTTTTGAACAGGCGCACAGTTATGGTGCCCATCTGCCTACCCACGTCCCGCAGAGCATCACGGGCGTTTACACAGAGATTCAGAATGCACTGGTAAATACTGCCGGAGTTACCGTATATATAAAGTTGTTGTTCAGGAATAACAAATGTCACTTTGATAGAACTGGTAGCATATCCAACCACAAGTGATTCAACCTCTTTTACAACATCGCTAAGGCACATTTTTGCAAATTCTACTTCAGTGTTTCCTCTGCTGAATGCGACAAGTTTACGAATAAGTTCGTAGGCACGATTACTAGCATTGTAAACGGTCTGCCCCATATCCACGGTCTTTTTTTCTTTACTTTTAATGGTAATAAGCCTGCTATACCCACTGATAAGAGAGATAATATTGGAAAAATCGTGTGCAAGCCCTCCGGCAAGCTGACCGAGCAGCTCCATTCGCTGAGCCTTGACGACCTGCTCATTGAGACGCTTTGTTTCAGTTATATCAACACCTATACCCGCCAGCCCGGCAAGAGCTCCATCCTGATCGTAGAGTTGGTAGGTGCTCAAAGCAACAGATCTCCATTCATTGTTTTTTGCCTTAAAATGTATTTCATGAAATTCATTAGATGCACTCATCGTTTCTGAAAAAATTTGTTGTACCCCTTTTTGGGAATCTGGTGCGATAAGATCAAAGATACTTAGTGCCTTTAATTCTTCTTCACTGTATCCAGACTGGGTAACCATTGCTGGGTTAGCATAAATAGTTCGCCCCTCAGTATCCAAACCAATAATTATTGCCGGAGAATTTTCGTAAAGGGATCGATAGCGGTTTTCAGCAAGATAGAGCATTTTTTCAATCTCTTTTGTTTCAGTAATATCCCTGATAACAATGAGAAATCCATCTTTTCTGTTTTGACTTTTAATCAAAGTAACGGTAGCTTCTCCGACCCTTCTGTTGGCCCCGTCTTGTTTGTTTACAATTTCAGTTTTTACCGACCTGGAGGGGTTATTGCGACACTCCTGCAATATTTCCGCCATTTTTTTTCCAGGCACACTGATCAGTTCCAAAAACAGCCTGTTTAAAACAGCACTCTCATCGATACTAATAAATTTCAGAAAACCGGTATTGGTAAATACAACAACACCATCGGTGTTACACCACACCACCCCTTCACCCATACTCATCATGATGTGTGAGTAAAACTCCTGCAGATCTTTGATCTGCTCATATTGCGAGCGTAGTTTTTGGTGAGATTTTTCCATATAGGCAAGGATCTGTTCCTGTGAGTTTAAACGAAAGAGCAGCCAGGAACTTATTTTTTCGATAATTCTGGGCTTATAATCCCAGCTAAACTCATATCGGCAACTTGGAGAATCGCTCAGGGCTGCGCATGAGATCTCTTTTACCTGAATGTTTGAATAGTTTTTTGCCTGCAATGATGCAGTTGCACACCCTTTGTTATATTGGCACATATGTACGGAGTATTTGTCGCGGTGTACCGGTGTAACGATAAATTCAACTCTGTTACTTGCCTTAATTTCAATGTCCATTGAGAAACATTTACTTATGCTTGTATCGGTGATCTTTCTTATTTTTGTGGCGATCAGTTTTAGTGGTGCGAGTTTAAAGAAAAACAGCTGAAAAAATGAAAACTGACTACTTGAAACGCTGTACCCAAGCTTAGCCAGCTCAGACACACTCCCCCCCGTTGCCTTCATATAGTTATCAAGCATCTTGATGAGAACCCCAGCACCTATCCACTCGTGGGGGTTAAGAAGCGTCTCTCTAAACTCACCTATACCGTTAAGCAGAACCTCCTCTTTTATACCTGCTGCAGTAGCGTGCTTGAAAATAAGAAGAGTGGTATGGCACGACAGATCTTTGCTGGGAGAATGCATTTTTTATCCTGACCAAAGCAACTAATGAACGGTGACAACGAAAATAGTTAACTATGTAAAATACTATAGATTAACAACGAATTGTGAACTATCGTTATTAGAATTTTTTATAAAACCTCCCCCACTGACTGAAGAGTGAACAAAAACGATCCATTAGAGAATAGAAAAGGACCCCAAACTATGCCTAAATGCGTTGGAGAGGCTCTACCTAAAGAGCTAGGTTCACTATATAATTTGACAACAATGGCAAAAGCTGATAGGATGGAAAACAAGGAGTCTCCCCCAGAACAAGACGTGCGACACTTGTTGAAATCAGGACCTCCTCCATTACTGGTAGCACCTGTTTTTCTACCTTCGCCAGATCTGATTAAACATCTCTGTTTCCTGCTCTCCAATCTTATTACGGGTGATATTTCGGAAAAATCGCTTTATCCTATTAGTGTCAAACCCGATAGAAGCAAGCATTATAGCAGACAATTCTCCTCCGGGAAACAAACATGAGAATTTAACACGGGCGATCATATCCTTCATGTAGCCAAGCGCCTGATCATAAGACATGGTGTCATGCTGCCAGACAAGACGATCCCCCTGGATATTAAACTTTTCAGGACTGTCTGATAAGATCGTATTTGGCGCCATATCAAGAAGCATGCAGTGGTACGAATCTGGTTGAGCATCATTCAAAACAGATATAGTATTTACAATTGATTGCGGGGTTTCTCCAGGAAAACCAATGATCACATTGCAATGAGTAAAAATACCCACTTTTTTTGCTATTCTGACTCCCTCAATAATATCATCGTATGAGTAGCCTTTGTTCATACCCTTAAGAATAGCCGAGTCACCGGATTCCATACCGATATCAAGCGCAACACATCCGGCCAATTTCATTTTTTCCAATAGTTCACCATTCAAATTGTTAACTCTTGCAAATGCGGACCATTTCAGGGGAATGCCCTGCCTGATACAACCCTCTAGCAAAGCGTCACACACCTGCATACTTCTACTCTCCGGTGCGGAAAAACAGGAATCTGATATTCGATAGGTACAAATCCCCAGTTGCTCATAGTTGTTTTTGATTTCATCCACAATATGATCCACATTTCTAAACCGAACCGGTTTTCCCCAGTAATGGACCTCTGAACAAAATGCACAGTTGTAGGTGCAGCCTCTGGCCGTTTCGATAGGCAATAAGGGTAACCGGTTCTTGAAATCCAAAAGCCTCCAGTCCGGAGCGGGAATACTTTCCGGACAGAGACGGTTCCTTTTCTCAGTTATAACGATCCGGCCATCTTTGTTGTAGGCAATTCCCTTTACACCGGCGACATCTTTATCCTCTATGAGCACAGAAATCAGTTCCACAAAGGTCTGCTCACCCTCACCCAATACAACAAAATCGATCTGCGGTATTTCCTTGAGCACTTTTTCAGGTGCGTATGACCAAAACAGTGGCCCACCGGCGATTAATTTGCATTGCGTGCTCTTACTGATAACAGAAGCGATCTCCTTAAGATCCTTCAAGTCAAGTGCAGTGGTTGAGATCCCCACGAAATCGACTCCTTGAAAATCGATCTTTTCCAGAAACCAATCCTTTATCGTTACAATATGCCCCTTTTCAGCCATCACCGTGGCCATTAACTGACTACCCAAAAGAGGCATCGAATCATGAATCGGTATCACATCATCACTGAACCCGGCAAGATTCGTATTGAGCAACACTCCACCTGATTCAATTTCGCTTTTGTACGCTGGTGGAAATCCGGTTACGATAAGGATATTTTTTCCAAACGGACCGATTTTCTTTTCTCGCATGTCTACTCCTCCGAAAAACAGTGTCTACTAAAGATAAACTTACCCTATCCGTTGTTGAATAGTTATTCTTACTCCCCCGTTTTTTTAGATTACTTCGAAAGTAAGTGATAAGCTTAAAATGCGTTTTGCTTACTGATGCAAACTCTTCTATGAAAAACAGGGTCGGTATATATAACACCTCCCATTTTTTATCTTGTTCAGGGTAAAGAACAGATATCCCACTCCGTTTAAATGCTAACTTCCGGCAGTACAGATTTCTCAGACTTACATTACTTTTATCAAAAGAAAGAATGCTGTAATCGATATTGGTCTGAAACAGTTTAGCAAGAGCGGCCTTAAACAACATTGGCACTACAATAACGGACTCTTCACCGGTTAGGCTCGGTGCTTTCCTGCATCGATAGATTTCGGCATAATTCCCATTGGGGAGCAGCTCAAGTACTCTCTGCTTAGAGTGGCAGCCCTTTTTCTCCCCTTCCACAACGGAGTATTCAACAGGAAGTTTTACTGTTTCATTTCTGGCTATCAACTGGATACAACCAACAATTGTGTTATCGCTATCCCTTGTGATAATAAATGTAAAAGCAGAAGAAAAATACTGTTTATCTATCTCAAATTCTCCGTGGGGATCTTCTATTTCCCCGGCAGGATAGCAGAACAGAAAATACTGATGCAGAACCATTTCCGGCGCAGTTTGCAGATCATATTCTTTTAGTGTAAAACCTTTACACCAGAACTCCACAGGTGAACCGATCGTAGGAACGGTAAAAAAACTCAGCAAACGACTAAAAGAATTCCAGTGGTTGCGAGGCAACCGATCAAGAATAGGGTCAACTAATGTGTGTTGTTGCATATCCGCCTCAGAGCTACTGTTTCAAGCTTTGTTCAGGCTAATTACTAACAGAAGCAACATTTCACGAGCAGGGCACAGAGGGATTTGCCGACAAACCCACCAACCGAATAATTAGCATCTCTTTAGATTATATAATACCTAATGTTAAACTATCAACATTTCTCTTATTAAAATTTTTCTTTAGGCTAAGACAAAGATTGTACCATTGGTTACCTACCTGAATTTTCAGGGGCTTCTCTGTATAAGGGGTACAACCGCTTACAATAAAAAAGACACTCAAAGGCGGTGGCCGGCAAAAGAGTGTGGACGTCATGCGACGTTGTCGTTGTCAATTACACCTTTTTTGCCCGAAGGGCAGAGGGGATAACGGGGCAGTGACACCGTTCTTTATCCAGACCATGATCGCTTGCCTTAAATGGTCAAATGATACTATATTGATTCTATGAATAGAAACACCACCACACCGGAAAATGAACTTATTACTGTTATAAATGAGATAAGAGATCCAACTCTGATTTTCAGATTTTTCAAGGAACTTTTAACTGAAACCGAATTGAAAGATCTTTCTTTGCGCTGGGAACTTCTCAAAAAACTCCATGATGGCATTTCGCAACGAAAAATCGCTTCCGAACTGGGTATAAGTCTGTGCAAAATAACCCGTGGCTCTAAACTTCTTAAAGACAGACACTCTGCAGTAAACCAGATAATACAACAACATTTTTCCTAATTACTCTTTTTGAAAGGCTTACCATGAGCATCAAAATTCTTCTTGATGAAAGCGAAATTCCTCGTCAGTGGTACAATCTTGCCGCAGACCTTCCGACTCCGATGCAACCGCCTCTTGGTCCTGACGGCAATCCACTCACACCGGAATCACTTTCCGCCATATTTCCGATGAATCTTATTGAACAGGAAGTAAGCACAGAGCGCTGGATCGATATACCAGAAGAGGTCCTTAACATCCTTTACCGCTGGAGACCATCACCCCTGCGCCGTGCCGTTTTTTTGGAGAAGGCTCTGGGAACACCTGCGAAAATTTTTTATAAGGATGAATCGGTCTCACCTGCAGGCAGCCATAAACCCAACACAGCAGTACCCCAGGCGTGGTATAACAAGCAATTTGGAACAAAGACCCTTACAACCGAGACCGGTGCAGGCCAATGGGGATGTGCGCTCTCTTTTGCGAGTTCACTTATTGGGCTCACTTGCAAAGTGTTTATGGTGAGAATCAGTTTCGACCAGAAACCTTTCAGGAAAACCATGATGGAGACCTGGGGAGGAAAGTGTGTTGCCAGTCCAAGCCAGGAGACAGAAAGCGGACGTCGATTTCTTAAAGAAAACCCTGACACACCGGGCAGTCTTGGGATTGCAATTAGTGAAGCCGTAGAAGCAGCTGCCAGTGACAAAAGCGGCTCCACCAAATACTCACTGGGAAGCGTTCTTAATCACGTTATGCTTCACCAGACTATTATCGGTTTGGAAGCGAAAAAACAGCTGGCAAAAGCAGGAATCAAAAAACCTGATATAGTTATCGGCTGTGCAGGCGGCGGAAGTAATTTTGCAGGTATCGCCTTTCCTTTTATAAACGACAAGATAAACGGAGAGCAGATTGAGATCATACCGGTTGAGCCGACCTCCTGTCCGACACTTACAAAAGGTATCTTTACCTATGATTTCGGTGACACAGCAGGTCTCACTCCCCTTCTTCCGATGCACACTCTTGGTCACAATTTTGTTCCCGAACCGATTCATGCGGGAGGTTTGCGCTACCACGGAATGTCACCACTGGTGAGCCAGGCGGTTGTTGAAGGTTTGTGTGCTCCAAGAGCTATTCCTCAGACAGAGTGCTACAATGCAGCGATCCAGTGGGCCCGCACCGAAGGGATAGTTGTTGCCCCGGAATCGAGCCATGCTGTTGCAGCAACAATTCAGGAAGCCCTGAAAGCAAAAGAGGAGGGTAAAGAGAAAGTTATTCTGATGAATCTCAGTGGCCACGGCCACATGGATCTTCTGGGATACTCTAAATTTCTAAACGGAGAACTCAGTGATCATACGCTTGAGCAGGAAAAGATTGATAGAACAGAGCATGAGCTCGACACTCTTCCCAAGGCCCAGGTAAACAAAAGTGGGAAATGGTAAGCAAAACAGCTGTCGTACCATACTGTAACAGTACCGGTTCAGAAGAAAGACAACCCTATTCTGATCCGGTGCTGCTCTTCTCTTTGACAATAAAGCCTACGACAAACCACCGTCTTTGATCCAATTCCCCATCTCCTCAAGAGCTCTCTCACAAAGAACCTCTTTTTTCCTCTTTTTTCCTTCTCTTCGCTTGAATCTGTTTTGATCAAGGGGAGGAAACAGTCCGAAGTGAATATTTGTAGGTGTAAATGGTTCAACCGGTGAAAAAAGAATATGGTTACTAAGGGCTCCTAAGGCGGTCTCTGCGCCGGGAGCACAGAGAGGACGGTTTTCCATTCTGGCCTTTACAAAGAGTGCAACAAGATGCCCTGTAGCGAGACTCTCTGTATACCCTTCATTTCCACAGATTTGTCCTGCAAGGAAGATGTTGGGATCATCTTTAAACGAAAAATCGGAAGTGAGCAGTTTAGGAGAATCAAGATAGGTATTTCTGTGAATACTGCCGTAGCGAAGAAAGTTTGCACTCTCCAAACCGGGAATGAGTCTGAAAACAATTTTCTGCTGTGGGATAGTGAGTCTGGTCTGAAAACCAACCATATTATAGCTATCGCCTGCTATATTTTCTCTTCTAAGCTGACACACTGCATAGGGCCATCTCCCGGTACGGGGATCGGTTATACCAACGGGCCTGAGAGGACCAAAGGCAAGAGATTTGTATCCTCTATGTGCCATCACTTCCACCGGCAGACAGGCCTCAAAGAAGGTGGCCTTTTCAAATGAGTGTGCCTGGGTCTGATCAGCATCAACCAATGCATCATAGAAGAGTCGGTATTGTTCTTCATTAAAGGGGCAATTTATATAGTCAGTACTGTCTGCCTGACGTCTTGATGCATGGAAGGCAATATTCATATCAATAGAATCAAAATCAATGATTGGTGCAATTGCATCGTAGAAATTGAGCCGAGTGGAAGAGAATCTGGTTTTAAGCCAGTCAGCAAGAGAATCTGATACCAGAGGCCCTGCTGCAATTATGCAGGCGTCAAATCCTTGGGGAGGTTCCTTCACCTCCTCACGAACCATAGTTATCAGTGGTTCGTTTTCAATACGGCTTAGCACTTTTAAAGAAAAGAGGTCTCTGTTTACAGCAAGTGCTCCACCTGCGGGAACAGCAGTCTGTTCAGCGAAATCAAGAAGCGGACTTCGCAGCATCTTAAGTTCTGCTTTCAATAGTCCGTGAGCGGAAGGTGGCCCGCTCGCTTTAAAAGAGTTGGAACAGACAAGCTCAGCGGGTTTATCGGTTTTATGGGCAGGCGAAGACCATCCGGGCCGAGCTTCAAAAAGAGTTGTCCTGATACCGCCCGAGGCAAGTACCAGCGCAGCTTCACACCCGGCAAGGCCGGCACCAATTATTGCAACCCCGGTATCAGATTTGCTCACGACTGCTGAATACTTTCCTTATCGGCAACCGAATCCTGATTATCGCCATTTTCATCGATCATGTATTCCGCTTTACAGGACAGACAGCGCAAAAAAGCGCCTTTACGCTTGGTGTCCTTGTAGACAAGAACAGGATACCCGCATTGCTGACATTTTTTATCAACTGGCCTGTCCCAGGAAGCAAATGTGCACGTAGGATAATTACTGCAGCCGAAAAAGATTTTGCCTCTCTTGGTTTTTCTTTCGATTATCGATCCTCCACACCCCTCCTGCGGGCATGTAACTCCGGTTGAAATCGATTTGGTATTTTTACATTCAGGATATTGTGAACATCCCAGAAACTTATTGCCCTTGATTGAGAGAACAACCATATCAGCCCCACACTTATCACACTTTTCATCGGTTTTCCCTGCTTCGACCTTCTCAAGTGGCTCAGTATATTTGCATGCCGGAAAGCCCTGGCACGCAAGAAACTTTCCATTTTTACTCCACTTGACCACCAGAGGGTGTTCTTCGCATTTAGGGCAGGTCTTATCGGTGACTTCCTGGTTCTGTGCACGCAGGTCTTTGATGCTCTTTTTCACATTTTCAAGCCGGATAACAAACGGTGCATAAAACTCCTTAAGCACACCAATCCAGTTGGCACCACCGGCTTCCACCTTATCAAGAGAGTCTTCCATTCCGGCAGTAAAGTGAACATCAAACACCTCGGGAAATTCTTTGGTAAGGATATTTTTAACCATATAGCCTACTTCAGTAGGCTTAAACCGTCTGCTTTCCACATCGGCATATTTTCTTCTCTTAAGAGTGTCGATAATCTGAGCATAGGTACTGGGACGTCCTATTCCCTTATCTTCAAGTTCTCTGACCAACGTTGCCTCAGTATATCGTGGTGGCGGTTGGGTAAAGTGCTGCTTATCGACAAGTTGTTTCAGTGCTGGTTTGTGGCCTGTTTCAAGCAGGGGCAGTTTTTCATTCTGCCCATCGCTTTTCTCCGAAGAGTCATCCACACTCTCATCGTAGAGTGCTAGAAACCCATCGAATTTCATAATCGAACCGGTTGCTCTGAACACACAATCTTCAACAGTGATATCAACACGTGTTGAATCGAAAACGGCATTTTCCATCTGAGAGGCAAGGAACCGTTTCCATATCAACTCATAGAGTCTGAACTGGTCGTTACTGAGATACCCTTTCAGTTTCCGGGGCTCAAAATCAAGGCTGACCTGAGAAGGCCGTATGGCTTCATGTGCATCCTGAGAGTTTTTCTTTTTGCCGTAGGTACGTATTGATGCGGGCAGGTGTTTTTCACTATATAAACCAGAGATAACCGCCCGTGCATCATTGAGCGCTTCTGCAGCAATCCGGGTTGAGTCAGTACGCATATAGGTGATAAGCCCCATTGATCCAAGAGCTCCAAGCTCCAGACCTTCATAAAGCTGCTGCGCAACCATCATCGTTTTAGCAGCACTGAAATTGAGTTTCCTTGAAGCTTCCTGCTGCAGTGTACTGGTGATAAAAGGGGCATAGGGTTTGCGTCTTTTTTCAGTTTTCTGAACAGCCGTAACAGTAAACTGTTTGTCTTTAATTCTGTCGATAACAGCACGGGCCGAATCTGCATTGGGCAGAAGTGGATTTTCGATATCACCGGCTTTTTCCCCATCCACGGTGATCAGTTTCGCAGAAAACCCTGTGCCTTTATAGTCAAGCAGGCTGTGGATTGACCAGTACTCTTTCTGAACAAAGGCGGATATTTCATCTTCTCTTTCACAGATAAGCCGAAGTGCAACCGACTGCACTCTTCCGGCACTCAGTCCCCTGAAAACAGTTCTCCACAATACCGGTGAAACCTGATAACCCACGATACGGTCGAGAATCCTGCGTGCCTGCTGAGCATTCACTTTATTCATATCAATATCACGGGGAGAATCAAATGCAGAGAGCACCGCTCTTTTGGTTATCTCATTGAACATCACCCGCTTAATGCTTCCGTTCTCCTTTTTAATACTCTCAGCCACATGCCATGCAATAGCTTCCCCTTCTCTATCAGGGTCAGGAGCCAGATATACAATCTCCGCCTTTGCAGCCTCATCCTTGAGCTCTTTTAAGATTCTGCGTTTTCCTTTTGAGGTGATATAGCGGGGCTTAAAATCATGTTCAATATCGACACCGAGCTCTTTTTCCGGCAGATCGATTATGTGCCCCATGGTTGCCCGCACAGAGAAATCTTTTCCCAAATATTTGGAAATGGTTTTACACTTTGCCGGTGACTCGACAACAACCAGATTTTTAGCCATAATTTTGTTAATCCTTATCTTATTTCAACAATTTAATTATTATCGGTGCTGTAATAGCTCTCTTTAATGCCTGAAATGGCGCATCCCGGTAAATACCATTGCGATACCGAGGCGGTTACAGGCATCAATTACCTCATTGTCCCGTTTTGAACCACCGGGCTGAACAATGTAGCGGATACCGGCATTGTGGGCCTCTTCAATTGTATCAGCAAACGGAAAGAATGCATCTGATGCCATCACCATTTCCGAAAACTGCGGATATTTCCCATCAGCAGGTAAGCTCTCACCAGTAAGTTTACACTCAGCAGCCAGATTCTCCCGTGCCTTTGTCACCGAGAGTTTTCTCAGGGAATCGACCCTGTTGGGCTGCCCTGCTCCCATTCCCAGAACTCTAAACTGCCCTTGGCTGTATTCCTGTGTTAAGACAATGGCGTTTGATTTAACATGCTTGCAACATTTCCACGCAAACTCGGCAAGCGTAATTTTTGATTCAGGGAAACTCTTTTCTGTAACGACCTGCCATTTCTGAATCAACGCATCATCCCTGTCCTGAGAAAGAATCCCACCGGTCACATGCTTCACTACGAGTTTGTCTTTAGCCATAGTATCCATTGATCCAACAGACAGTATTCGTAGACTGGCACTTTTTTGTTTTAAAAAACTGAGCGCATCTTCTGAAAACTCAGGCGCAATAAGCATTTCCACAAATCTTCCGGCCAGCACCTCGGCGGCTTTTCGATCAACCATCCGGTTTACTGCAATAACGCTGCCAAAGGCAGAGATCGGATCTCCCGACCAGGCCGCCTCAAGCGCCTTATCAAGCGTCTCGCCGGTTGCATAGCCACAAGGATTAGTGTGCTTAATAAGTGCCACAGCAGCGGTATCGGTAATCTCTTTAACCGCTTCCAGTGCAGCATCCCCATCAACAATGTTGTTATAAGAGAGCTCTTTTCCATTGAGCTGCAAAGCAGTTGCAATGGAGGGCTCTGTCGATTTTTTGTCCTTGTAAAAAAAGGCCTTCTGGTGAGGATTTTCACCATAACGCAGTGAAACCCCATCACTGTACGAGAGTCTCAGGACCTCTTCACTTAAATAAGCTTCGGAGAGATAGGTATCGATTGCAGAGTCGTAATCTGCAGTATGCCTGAAAGCCTTTACTGCCAAGCGCTTGCGTGTCTCAAAAGAGATCTTGCCACCATTGTCGAGTTCGGTGATGATACTGACATAATCAGCGGGATCAACAACCACCGTAACAAAACGATGGTTTTTTGCAGCACTTCGCACCATTGAAGGCCCCCCGATATCAATATTCTCTATGGCCTCATCCACAGTCACATCAGGCCTTGCCACAGTACGTTCAAAGGGGTAGAGATTGACGATCACCATATCGATTCCCTTAATCCCGTTCTCCTCCATTTGCTCACAGTGCTCTGCATTATCTCTGACCGCCAGAATCCCCCCATGGACGCGGGGATGGAGCGTTTTAACTCTCCCGTTCATAATTTCCGGATGCCCGGTATAGTTGTCTACCGATGTCACCGGTATGCCGTTGTCTGCGAGTGCTTTACTTGTTCCTCCGGTTGAAAGTATCTCAACGCCTCTGTTTACCAGTATTTTGGCCAATTCAACGACACCAGTTTTGTCCGAAACACTAATTAAGACCCGCTTAACTTCTAACGCTTTCATTTCATCTCCCTTTTTGAGATATCCGGAAGGACTATAGTGATAAAGAGGATTAATATAATATAATAGAACCACAATATGATTAATTACTCCCCCCTACCGCAAAAGAAATCGGGGACGGACCATTACTATCAACCTACCTACACCTGAGGATACCGGTGAGATGCCTCAATTTAAAGGCAGTCCGTTCCAAGTCGCTCAACAGAGCAATCAACTGCTCACAAAACCGGGCCCAGCGTAATTAGCACGGCATCAAAGGGGTCATCTTGATTACAACGGCAGCAGACTAAAGGTGGATAAAATGGGGGTTATCTCAACGATATCAATACAGTCGGAGATTTACGGTTCACAACCTGGGATTAAGAGGGGCGTAAAAACCTTTGTCGTATGAGAGCCCCTTTGCTCTTTGAATCAACAGAAATATTTTGTATGCCTCTACATCCATTATGCCCGATAAGGGGTGGGTGTGTTTTCTTAGTTGTTCTGAAAATCGAAGAGCGAGCTGAAAACTTTGTTGCTGTGAGAGACTGCAGCCATCAACTGTATAGCTCATAAACTGAGCCAGGAAATCATCCGGAGCGGGAATTGGTCTCAGGCCATATTTTGGGGCCTGGTCTGGCAGCGGACTGTTTTCAAGCAGCGTAAAAGGATATATCTGCCAATCCAGCAGGATGTCCTGATTCAATTGCGCTATAAAATCGAATGTCATTTGCGCATCCTCCCTTGTCTCACCCGGTATACCGACCATCGAGTACAAATGGAGAAGAATGCCATTTTCAGAACAATTTTTTAAAATAGAGCGCGCATCCTCAACCGTAATGCCCTTATTAATTATCTGATTGGTACGGTTTGACCCCGATTCCAGACCTGCTTGTCCACCCAAAAAACCAAGATTGGCAATTTTTTTACAGAAAGCTTTTGAGGTGAACTCTTTTTCAAATCGGATGAAAGCGGAAAACTTAAGACCCAACTCCTGCTGCGCATTGGCGCTTAGAATATCCCAAAGGCGCTCCGGATGGAGTGAGGAGTCAGTTATTCCGATGCAGAGTGGATTATGCTGCTTTTTGATCTGCTTCAAGTCCTCTATCACCAGCTCCAGCTTACGCTCTTTCATCTGCATTTTCTTTTCACTAATATCATTACGCCCCATCTGGGGATAATAGCAGAATATGCACTTGCCCCAATAGCAGCCGCTGGAGGTCTCAAGCGACAGCATCGCACCGGGACGCGCTGATGGATATTGCGGACAGCAGGCATTGTTTAAATCAAATTGATGGCTGCATTGACTCTGGACAAGCGTGCCGTTTTTTTTGAAAATTGCATTTGGTACAGAAGAGAGGGGGCGCTTTGCGTCAAGGTGTTCTACAAGACTGACGAAACTCTCTTCTCCGGGTCCCAGGATAATGCTGTCAAAATACTCCCATAAACAGGGGTTTTTTCTGATCCGATATGCTATTTCGGTTATCGTAGCCCCACCAAGACAGATATGAACCTCTTTGAATTTTGATTTAACAATATTAGCAAGGGTTAGTGCCGGGATCATATCGGATATATGCGTAACTGATAAGCCAATGACTTCAGGTTGATCGCTTTGTACCTGTGGCAAAACGACACTTTTAAAATAGGGAATTAAGAAATTATGCTTTTCATCATGAACAGCTTTGCATATTTCGGCTGCATTCAATCCGTAATGAGTGCCAAAAAAACCAAACCCAAAATCAAGCATCATTGGAAAATGGACCGCATCGTAAATAGCTTTCCCGCACATTAACGTCGCATAATTCTTTAGAAAAGTATGCGGTGGTAATGAAAAGAAGCTTTTATCAAGTGTTTTTGAAGCACAAGAGATTGCGCTTACCACGCTTTGCCTATTCTCTAAAAGCTCATGTACAAGCGCTGAGCGGTGGGAATGATATATTGGTTTTGGACAACCAACAGCAAGTGGATCAACAGAACCAGAGTGAATCAAGTCGACAAGGTAGTTATTTGAGCTTGCCAGAAGCAGAGAACTGAAGCACTCCCGAATCGAATTATTTCGTTCCAGAGTATAGAGCATACTGCTGATTTTTTCAAAACAGAGAAACAGAAAAGAATCGCTGAGCAGGGAGAAAAAAGCGTCCTGGTTGAAATCCTTGTATTCAACCGAAACACCCTGCTTTTTACAGTACGCATATAAGCGGGCGATCCCCTGCAGCGGTGAGTAAAGATTTGTCAAAGTAGTACAAAGCCATGTTTTCATGCTGACAACTTTGAAAAAGATATACCATGGAATCAGAACGGTATTGTAGCAACCGACTATTTTGTAAATGATACATTAATATACAAGTCGGACTTCTTTTTGTCCAGTTTTGGCTACATTTGATCTGTAGGCCCCATTAAAGCCTGGGCTTTCTGAGGAATAGCTAAGGCAAGTTTAGCTCACCCTTTTTCCGTTTCGGATGGAGAACAACCCAGTGCTGAGCCGCATTTGCCTTAACAACAATACCATTACACATCTGATCATACTGAAACTATATTTATACGTTCAGCTACCAGAAACCAACGCTAAAAAAGGAAAAAAGATGTCGAAATTTAGGGGCAAAGCGCTGCTGCCTTCACGGTTTGTAAGCTCATACATTCTGCCGGCATTGTTTAAAGATCCCAGCAACTGGAGCATGCTGCCGCACCAGGTGCGAAAATACTTCTCCCAACTTGACCCACAAAAAGATGTTCCCATAGGTCAGATTTCACTTAGGGTGAATGAAGTTTGCAACCTTCGCTGCTCCTCCTGCGGCCAATGGGGAGAAAACGGCCATCTGAAGTTGAAACTTGAGAGAGGTGAACGGCTTGATCAGCTTGATTTCGATACAGTGAAACGGGTGATATTTGAGACCCGAAGAGACAAGCCATTTTACTATGTGTGGGGCGGGGAACCAACCATGTGGAAACCTCTTGTTCCCTTTTTCCAGGAGCTTGCCAAATATAAACTCAAAGGATCAGTGGTTAGTAATGCACAGGATCTCAGCAGGCAACTGGAAGATCTGATCGACACCGGAGCTCTTGCAGTTCTCTTTCTAAGCCTTGATGGCTGGGACAGTGAATCCCAGAATATCATGCGTTCATCAGCAAGCAGCAAGCTCTCCAACAATTTTGAAAAGACGATGGAAGTGATTGAAAAGGCCAATGAGATAAAGAAAAGGAAAAATCTTCACTTCCCGCTTATCATACCCATAACAGTGATATCCAACCACAACTATTCTCACCTTGCACAAATTCACGAACTTGTGGTTGACAAAGCACAGCTTCACCCCTTTTACT